>NZ_JAEKCY010000060.1:0-633 GCF_016405475.1 Pseudomonas sp. MF6767
GGCATTCGATGCAGACAAAATGCAGAAGATGATGGAGATGTACGAGCGCCACACGGATCGTACGGCGGCGGCAGCCTTCAACGCCGCTATGGTTCGGGCTCAAGCGGAAATTGGCCCGGTTTTTCGTGACAAGTTCAACGCCCAAACGAATAGCGCTTATGCCGCGCTTGAGTCGATTGATCGCAAGATTTCACCGGTCTACACCTTGCACGGTTTCTCGCTGTCGTTCGGCACCGGTGATAGTCCTCTGGTGAGCCATATCCGCACAGTCTGCGACTGTATGCATGAGGCTGGGCATACAAAGACGTATCACGTAGACCTTCCTATCGACTCTGCGGGCATTAAAGGCAGCGTGAACAAGACTGGCGTTCATGCGGCAGGCTCTACCTTCAGTTACGCCCGTCGCTACCTGACAATGATGATTTTTAACGTTGTCCTGACTAACGAGGACGACGACGGTAATGGTGCAGACCCTGAACCTACTCCTGAACCGGTCATCACTGCCGGCCAGGCCGCCCAGCTCGACGCACTGTTGCAGAAGTGCAGCCCAGTACTTCAGGAGAACTTCAAAGCCAAGTACGGCTGTGCCGCCAACGTCTTCAAATCCGAATTCGATGCCGTCTCTGCTCGAAT
>NZ_JAEKCY010000061.1:0-633 GCF_016405475.1 Pseudomonas sp. MF6767
GGTAGTCGAGTTGGTAGGTTTCGCCGGCTTCGTTTTCGATCTCGGTGAGCAGCAGCCGGGCGTTGTCGTAGCGGTACTTGACCTGGGTGCCGTCGGCGTTGAGACGGCGGCTGATCAGGTGCAGGCCATCGGCGTATTCATAGCGGGTGACGTGGCCGAGTTCGTCGCGTTCGGCGATGATTTTGCCGTAGGGGTTGTAGCTGAACTCCCTACAACCACCGCCTGGCAATACAAGACGAATCAACCTGCCGACGCAGTCCCAGTGATAGTGCGTCAGCGCACCATGCTCATCCTCACAGGCAACTTGCCGTCCCAGATCGTCATAGCGATAACGCTTGATCCCACCATTGGGCAATTGCTCCTCAAGCAACTGCCCGCGTTCGTTCCACACCAGTCGATGGCAACTGTGATCCGGGTACCAAACTCCAGTCAGTTGCCCGTGCTTGTTGTAGCTGTAGTCAGTAACCTCTCCATCGGGATCGGTCCTACGCGTAACATCGCCTTGTTCATTACGCTCGTATTTCCAGACCGCCTCCCCACGCCTGACAACCCGTACAAAACCGTTGTCATGCTCGTAGGACGTTGGCTCATCATCCCCCGGAAACAGCGCGACCAAGCGCCCGGCATCGTCGT
>NZ_JAEKCY010000062.1:0-551 GCF_016405475.1 Pseudomonas sp. MF6767
ACATTCGCCGAAAATTCGAATTTCTCAATTAAGAGAACTCACAAATTTTACCTTAGCCTGATCCGTTACCAGTGAAAGTAACGTTCAGTCTATCTTTCTATCACATACCCAAATTTTTAAAGAACGATCTAATCAAAGACTAGAAATCAATATTCGCTTCAGAATATTCATTTCTAAACTCTAACAGCAGAAGCAGTTAATGGTGGAGCCAAACGGGATCGAACCGTTGACCTCCTGCGTGCAAGGCAGGCGCTCTCCCAGCTGAGCTATGGCCCCATAACAAAATTGGTGGGTCTGGACAGATTCGAACTGCCGACCTCACCCTTATCAGGGGTGCGCTCTAACCAACTGAGCTACAGACCCAATTTCGAGCGCGTAACTGATTAGCTAAGAGCTATCAGCTTGGAGCTTAAAGCTGCTTCTATCGTCTTCTTCAATGAATCAAGCAATTCGTGTGGGAACTTATGGAGCAGCTGATGTCGTCGATTAAGGAGGTGATCCAGCCGCAGGTTCCCCTACGGCTACCTTGTTACGACTTCACCCCAGTCATG
>NZ_JAEKCY010000063.1:0-547 GCF_016405475.1 Pseudomonas sp. MF6767
GTGACGCAGAGCGTCACGGGATCCATTCCCACGCGGAGCGTGGGAACGATCTTAGTCTTCGGTCGAGTACATCCACCGCAACAACGAGTGCCGTCCGCTGATCCCCAACTTGATCGCCGCACGCTTGAGGTAGCTCTCGATGGTGTTGACCTTCAACGCCAGTTGCTCGGCCAACTCCGGCGCGGTGCGCCCGGCCAGCAGGCCTACGCACACTTCCAGTTCACGGTTGGACAAGGTAAGCCCCGATTGCACCAGGCGCTCCTGGATGCGTCGGCGCAAGGTGTCGATGCCCTGGGGTTGAGGCACTGCGCACGGGCTGTCCGGGAGCGATGGCTGCAGCGCGGTGATGTGTTGATCGTTCCCTCACTCCGCGTGGGAACGCCGCCATGGACGCTCTGCGTCCACAGTGACGCAGAGCGTCACGGGATCCATTCCCACGCGGAGCGTGGGAACGATCTTAGTCTTCGGTCGAGTACATCCACCGCAACAACGAGTGCCGTCCGCTGATCCCCAACTTGATCGCCGCACGCTTGAGGTAGCTCTCGAT
>NZ_JAEKCY010000007.1:0-267716 GCF_016405475.1 Pseudomonas sp. MF6767
TTCTTGACGACCATAGAGCATTGGAACCACCTGATCCCATCCCGAACTCAGCAGTGAAACGATGCATCGCCGATGGTAGTGTGGGGTTTCCCCATGTGAGAGTAGGTCATCGTCAAGATTAAATTCCAAAACCCCAATTGCGAAAGCAGTTGGGGTTTTGTTTTGGGCGCTCGAAAAGTGTCCACCTTGTCCCCGTACACCTGTGCGCCCCAACCTCCGACTTGACTGCCCCGACAAATTTGCACAGTTATTTCTGAGCGACACCACTAGAATAGCCACCTAATCATTTTTAGAGTCAGAGCCCTATCTATGCCCGATCCGGTTGATGCCCACGAGGTATCGGATTTACCGCTAGACGATCTGGTGGCATGCCATGAGTGCGACTTGCTGATGCGCAAACCAACGCTCGCCCTCGGCGAAAAAGCTCAATGCCCACGCTGCGGCTACGAGCTATACGCTCACCGTCACAATGTGGTCGAGCGCAGTCTCGCCTTGGTACTGGCAGCCCTGCTGCTGTACGTCCCCGCGAACTTTTTGCCCATCATGCAGCTCAATCTACTCGGGCAGTCTTCGGAGGACACCGTGTGGAGCGGCGTTGTTGGCCTGTTCGATACGGGTATGCAAGGCGTTGCCGCCGTGGTGTTCCTGTGCAGCATGGGCATCCCCTTGCTCAAGCTTCTGTGCCAGTTGGCAGTGCTGCTCAGTATTCGCTGGAACATAGGGCGCAATTACGGGCTGCTGCTATATCGCATCTACCACCACATGAAGGACTGGGGGATGTTGGAGGTCTACTTGATGGGTGTGCTGGTGGCGATCGTAAAGCTCGCCGACATGGCCTCCATCACAATTGGCCTGGGTCTGGTCTGCTTCGTGAGTCTATTAATGGTTCAAGTTCTGCTTGAGGTGGTGATGTCGCCCCATCAGATCTGGCAAGCGCTGTCAGGAGAGGATGACCATGCGGGCGATTGATGCAGGTATTCTGATTTGTACCGAATGCCATGAGTTGAACAAGCAGGAAGCGGATAGCGAGGAGCAGCTCTGCACACGTTGTGGCGCGTTGATCCATGCCCGTCGCCCCAATAGCCTTACACGTACCTGGGCGCTATTGATCACCGCGGCGATCCTGTATATCCCCGCTAACCTGTTACCCATCATGACGGTCAGCTCCCTTGGCCAAGGCGACCCCAGCACCATCATGTCGGGTGTCATCCAACTGGTGCAGCACGGGATGTTTCCTATCGCTGCCGTGGTGTTCATCGCCAGTATCCTGGTACCTACCTTCAAGTTGGTCGGCATTGGCCTGCTGCTGTTCTCGGTGCAGCGTCACCAACCGCTGTCCGCGCAACAACGCATTGTGATGTATCGCTTTATCGAGTTCATTGGGCGTTGGTCCATGCTGGATATCTTCGTGATCGCCATCCTGGTGGCGCTCGTTAACTTTGGGCGGCTAGCCAGTATCGAGGCCAACCTCGGCGCTGCGGCGTTCGCCAGTGTGGTGATCTTGACGATGTTTGCCGCAGTAACTTTCGATCCCCGACTGATTTGGGATAACACGGAGTCGGACGACGACCATGAGTGATTTGCCTAAAGCTAAAACCCGCCCAGCCTCTAACTGGTCGGCCATTTGGGTGCTGCCCCTGATTGCCCTGATCATCGGTGGCTGGCTGGGGTGGCGTGCCTATTCCCAGCAAGGTATCGAGATTCAAGTTCGCTTTGAAAGCGGCGAAGGTATTCAGGTCAACAAGACCGAAGTGGTCTACAAAGGCATGACCGTGGGCAAGGTCAAAACCCTGGCCCTGGATGACGAAGGCAGCAATCGCGGGGTGATCGCCACCATCGAGATGAACAAGGACGTGGAGCAGTACCTCAAGACCAACACCCGCTTCTGGTTGGTCAAGCCCAGCGTCAGCCTTGCCGGTATCACCGGCCTGGAAACCCTGGTTTCAGGTAACTACATCGCCGCCAGCCCCGGTGATGGCGAGCCCACGCGCAAGTTCAAGGCGCTCTCCGAAGAGCCGCCGTTATCCGACGCCAAGCCCGGCTTGCACCTGACCCTCAAGGCCGATCGCCTGGGCTCGTTGAACCGTGGCAGTCCGGTGTTCTACAAGCAGATCCAGGTCGGTCAGGTCAAAAGCTACCTGCTGTCTGAAGACCAGAGCACCGTCGAGGTCAAGGTCTATATCGAGCCGACCTATGCCAACCTGGTGCGCAAACACACGCGTTTCTGGAATGCCAGCGGCATCAGTATCGACGCCAACCTTTCCGGCTTGAAAGTGCGCAGCGAATCCCTCTCCAGCATTGTCGCCGGTGGTATCGCTTTCGCCACGCCGGAAAACCGCAAAGACAGCCCGCCCACCGACCCGAGCCTGCCTTTCCGCCTATACGAAGATTTCGATGCCGCCGCAGCGGGGATCAAGGTCAAGGTCAAGCTCACCGACTTTGAAGGCCTGCAGGCCGGGCGTACGCCGGTCATGTACAAAGGCATCCAGGTCGGTAGCCTGAAAACCCTGAAGATCGACGCGGACCTGTCCAGCGCCAGCGCCGAGCTGACCCTCGATCCGTTGGCTGAAGACTACCTGGTCGAAGACACGCAATTCTGGGTGGTCAAACCGTCCATCTCCCTGGCGGGCATCACCGGCCTGGAGGCCTTGGTCAAGGGCAACTACATCGCGATTCGCCCAGGCGACAAAGGCACCCCGCCACAACGCGAATACGTAGCCCGCGCCAAGGCGCCACCTTTGGACCTACGTTCCCCGGGCCTGCACATGGTGTTGCTCACCGACAGCCTGGGCTCGTTGGATGTCGGCAGCCCGATTCTGTACAAACAGGTCAAAGTCGGTTCGGTGCAGAGCTACCAGTTTTCACGCAAGAAAAAACAACTGGTGATCGGCGTTCATATCGAGAAGGAATACGAAAGCCTGGTCAACGGCTCGACGCGCTTCTGGAATGCCAGCGGCGTCACCCTCACGGGCGGGCTCACCGGCGGTATCCAGGTCAAAAGCGAATCCCTGGCCAGCCTGATGGCGGGCGGTATCGCCTTCGAAACGCCGGAACCGAACGTGCCATTGAAACATCGCATCCCGCGCTTTCGCCTGTATGCCGACCGAGATGCCGCCAACCAGCACGGCACTCTGGTGACCATCAAAGTCGACCGCGCCGACGGCCTGAGCGCCGGCACACCGGTGCGCTTCAAGGGGCTGGATGTGGGCAAGATCGAGAGTGTCGAACTCAGTGCCGACATGCAGTCGGTGCTGCTCAAGGCGCGTATCACTCAGGTTGCGGACCGCATTGCGCGTACGGGCAGCCAGTTCTGGGTGGTCAAGCCGGAACTGGGGCTGATGAAGACGGCTAACCTGGAGACCCTGGTCACTGGCCAATACATCGAGGTGCAACCGGCCGCGAAAAACGCCGGCCCGCAGAAGAGCTTTGTCGCCCTGACCCAGCCGCCTGAAACCGTGCATCAGGAAGCTGGCCTGAGCCTCACACTCAGCGCCGCCCGCCGTGGTTCGTTGAAGGAAGGGGTACCGGTCACCTACCGTGAAGTGACGGTCGGCAAAGTCACCGGCTATGAGCTGGGCCAGACCGCCGACCGTGTGTTGGTGCACATCCTGATCGAGCCCAAGTACGCACCTCTGGTACGCAGTGGCAGCCGCTTCTGGAACACCAGCGGCTTTGGCCTCGACTTCGGCTTGTTCAAGGGCGCGACCGTGCGTACCGAGTCCCTTGAAACGCTGGTGGCCGGCGGCATCGCCTTTGCCACCCCGGATGGCGAGCGCATGGGTAACCCGGCACGGCCGCAGCAGACGTTCCCGTTGTTCGACAAGTTTGAGGATGAATGGCTGACCTGGGCGCCTAAGATTCCACTCGGTAAATAAACCGAGGCGCGGCTATCGCGGGCAAGCCCGGCTCCCACAGGGATATGCATTTTCAGCAAGTATGCATTCCAACTGTGGGAGCCGGGCTTGCCCGCGATGAGGCCCACAAACACACCGCAAATCCCAAGCCGAAAAAAAGGCCGCGATCCCAAAAGATCGCGGCCTTTTTGCCTTTCAGTACAGCCCGTCAGACTTCATCCAGCTCCGGCTCGTCCGCCTGCACATTCATCGTCGCCTTCACCACATCATGGCGACGGATGTACTTCCAGTCCGCCTCATCAATGTAGATCCCGTTCGGCCCGCTGCCGCCCTCCAGGTCAATCGCCACCTGGGCGGACACCTGCGGCTTCACACTCGCCAGGATCGGTACAAAGCCCAATTGCAGGCTGGTTTCCAGCAGTGCTGCCTGGTTCTTCTCATCGATGTCTGCCGCTTCATCGAGGTAGTACGGCAAGCGCACGCGACCGGCCTGGTCGCGGTCCATCAGGTGCAGCAACAAGTACATGTTGGTCAGCGCCTTGATGGTCATGGTAGTGCCGTTGGACGCAGCGCCGTCGATGTCGGTATGGATCACCGGCTGGCCGTTGACCTTGGTGATTTCGAACGCCAATTCGAACAAGTCCTTGAGGCCCAACTGGTTATGGTTGGCGGCTACCAGGCGAGCCAGGTATTCCTTGGCTTCTTCGTTCTTGTTGTCCTGTTCGGCGCTCTGGCTGAGGTCGAACACCGAGAGGGTCTCGCCTTCTTCATACTGACCGGCACTGTGGATGATCTGGTCGATATGCTTGAGCGCTTCCTTGTTCGGCGCCAGTACGATGCGGAAGCTTTGCAGGTTGGAGACCTGGCGCTTGTTGATCTCACGGTTGAACAGCGCCAACTGGTGTTCCAGGCTGTCGTAGTCACTACGGATGTTGCGCAGGGTACGGGCGATGTCGGTGACCGCTGCACGGCGCGCCTTGCCGAGGGTCAGCGCCTCGTCGGTACGGTGCGCATAGGCGTTGATCAGCAGTTGCAGACGACGCTCGACATCATCCTCACTGTCGAACTTGGCCACGCCCTTGAGACGCACCTGGGCGTACAGCGCTTCGATCTGGCCATCGGCGCGCAGCAAACCCTGCCAGCTGTCCTGATAGTCATTGAGCAGCGGCAGCAGGTTGTCCATGGAGTCGTCGACCGGGTCCATGAACGGCGTGCCGAACGGCAGGTCCGCCGGCAACAGCTGACGACGGCGCAATGCGTCATCCAGCGTGCGTTGCTTGGCTTCCATATCGCCGATCTGACGGCCGACCAGTTGCAGCTTGGCCGACAGTTGCTGGACGCGCTCGGTAAAGGCATCGCTGGAACGCTTCAACTCGTCCTGGGCCGCTTCCATCTGCGCCAGGTTTTCCAGCTTCTCGCCTTCTTCGGCGCTCAGGGTCTGGGTGCGGCGGAAGTCTTCCAGGGCCTTTTGGGCATCCAGTACCTGCTGGTACAGCGCTTCGGTCTGGGTCTTGCTTGCGGCGCGGTCGGACGCCACGGCCTGCTGGGTTTTCAGTTGCTTGAGCTCTTTTTCCAGGCGCTCTTTCTGGTCACGCAACGCGGCGCGATCCGCCAGGGCTTGCAGTGCCGGCGGCTCGATGTGCGAGATGTCGATGGACAGCCCCGGCACCTCAAAGCGCTCGCCCTTGAAGCCATCGAGAATCTGCTCCAGGGATTTGACCCACTGGCCGTCCTCGTCCAGCGTGATGCCATGTTCGCCCAGCGGCAGGCTGAACAGCGAGCTGTTGAACAGGCGCATCAGGCGCTCGACATCCTGCTGCGAAAATTCTTCGCGCAGCTTGGCGTAGCTGTTGTTGTCCGCGTGATCGAGTTGCTGCTTGACCGACTTCAAGCGCTTTTCCAGGTCGCGCAGGCGTTCTTCCAAGTCCTCGGCGCTGAACTGTCGCGACTGCGCCAAGGCGCCCGCCAGTTCATCGTGGGCATCCTTGGCGGCGAGCAATTGCTGCTCCAGCATCTTGACGTCATCCACCAGGGCAAAGCGGTGCTTGAGCACCGACAACTCGCCCAACCAACGCTGGATGCCACTGATTTCCCGCTCCAGGCGCATCAGCTCCTGTGTGCCGCCGCGCTGGTCGTTTTGCAGCGCGTCCTGCTCGTTGCGGTAGTGTTCGGCCTGGATGGTCAGCTCTTCCTTGCGCGCACTGGCGTAGTCCGACCAGGTGCCCAGCAACGAATCCAGCAGCGGTGACAGGCGATGCAGTTTGCCGCGCAGGGCGTCGCGCTGTTTCACGCCATTGGCCAGGGCTTCAACCAAGGGGCCGGCAGCCACCAGCGAGTTGTAGTCCTGCTCCATGCGTCGCACATCACGGAAGGCTTCTTCACAGGCCGCGATGTAGTCGACACTGCCCGAACGCAGGCTGTGTTCGAAGGCATCAAGGAACAGTTGCTTGAGCTTGGCCGCGGTGATTTCGCGCATGTGCAGCAGGTTGATAAACAGCGCGCGGAACGTCTTCAGGCTCTGCTCGCTCGTGGAGCGCAGCGGAATCAGCGTCAGGTCCAGCGGGACCGACGTATGCCCGCCCACCAGCAAGCGCCGCAGTTCATCGGGCTTGAGCTCGTAGGCTTTCAGGCCCTCGCGCTCAAGGTTGGTGAACAGCTCTTTCTGGCGCAGGCAGGTGTCGTTTTTCTGGTAGTGGGCCAGGTCCAGCTTGCCGGCGTAGGCAAAGAACTGGTGACCAAAGCCACCGCCCGGGCCGCGGCCGACCACGCCGATAACGTGCGGGCCGTGGGGCAGAGAGACTTCTACCAGGATGTAGCTGGTGTCGGTGGCAAAGTAGAAACGCCGCGATTGTTCCAGGGTGTACTTGCCGAAGCTCATGTCCGACATGCGTGCCAGGATCGGGAATTGCAAGGCGTTGATCGAGGCGGATTTACCCAGGTTGTTGGCGCCGTACACCGACAGCGGTTCTTCCAGCGGGAACAAGCCCAGGCTGTAACCGGCGGTGTTCAATAGGGCGAAGCGGCGGATGCCGTAGCGTTCCTTACTCATGCGTCGGTCTCCTGTTCTTCGGCAATGGCACGGGCCAGGGCATCTTCTTCGCTTTCTTCGGTGAAGGCGCTCAGATCCAGCGGGTCATCGGTCTTCAGCAGTTTCTCGTCGCTGTCCTCGTCGATAATCACCGGTGCCGGCAGCGGCAGTACGCTGTGTACGCTGGCGGCAAGGTCGCGGTCCTGCTGCACCGACAGGCACACATCCAGGAAGCGGTGCATCGGCGGCAGGAAGCGGTAGATACCGTTGTCTTCGCTGGCAAAACCCAGTTGGGTCATGCGGCGCATGATTTTTTCTTCGAGCTCTTCCTGGGTCTGTACCTCGGCCTGGATAAACAGGTCACGGTATTTCTCCAGCAACGAAGGCAATTCATCGCGGCCCAGGCTGCCGCCGTCGAGCACAGCAATCGGGTCGCGACCCTGGTCGGCCAGGTGTTCGACGATGATGAAGGTGAACAGGGCCAGGCGCTGGGCGGTTTTGTTCACCTGCGCGGCAGCCACGGCAGTGTCCGGCACGAAGTAATAGAAGCCGCGGGTATCGCACACCAGCTCAAAGCCCAGGGCCTTGAACAGCGTGCGGTACTGGTCCTGGAAGTTCGACAATTGCGCGTACAGCTCCGGGTCGCGACGGCTGACGTGGTAACCCTTGAACAGCTCGCGAAAGATCGGCGCCAGCTGGGACAGTTCGGATAGATCAAGATGCATAAGGCGTGCTCGCAGAATTCTCGGTGGCATCGACGCCGGCCGGGAGCAGGGCGAAGGAGCGCAGGCTGACCTGGTGCTCGTGGGTGTGGTAATCGCGACGTTCCAGGCGCTCGCGCTTGAAGCGTTTTTCCCGGGACAGGCGCGAGAACCAGTACAGCAATTCATCGGTGGCGCCGTCCGGTTCCTGCTCCAGCAGCCAGGTCATTAGGTCGGGCATCGGCAGCGCGTCTTCGCAGCGTTCGAGCATTTCCTTGACCGTACGCGGTGCGCGCTGGGCTTCGCCTTTGTGGGACTTGTGCGCCTTGGGGAAACGCGCCGGCTTGGGTTCGAAATTGGCCAGGGCATACACATAGGCCTCGACCTGGCTCGCACTGCCCAAAAAGGTGCTTTGCGGCCGGGTGAACATCGGCATCGCCGCTTGCGGCACCGCGTCCAGGCCTTTGCGGCGAATCGCCGACAGGGCCAGCGCCGCACCGCGAGTCACGGCGTTATGCCGGCGTGCTTCTTCACGCAGCGGCAGCAGCAACTCCCGCGCATGGCGCAAGGTCAGCTGGGCGCTGGTTTGCATCTCGAGGATGCGCGCATGGGTGCGCAGCAGCATGTCGTCATCTACCAGGTGGCCAAGACGCTGTTGCTCGGTGAGCATGCGCAGCAGCACGTTTTCCACCTTGCGTACGCCTTGCTCGAAGGCGCCGTCGGCGTTCACCAGTTGGATCATCGGCTCGACGTATTCGTCCCAGGTCGCCAATACCTCGGCGTAACGCTGGCGCAACGGGATCTGGCGGTCGCTGGTCTTGGCGCGGTCGGCCACGGCGGCGAGGGCCTGTTCGTCGTTGGCGAGTTTTTTGAGCACATCGCGCACGCGCATATCCAGCAGGCGCAGTTGCCGGGCCAGGTCGTGGCCGTCACGGATGTCGAAGGCGTCCTGGATGTAACCGGCCAGACGCTCCAGGTGGCGCAGGTAGGCTTCGATTTCCAGGCACAGGCCAAGCCGGTGCTCCTTGCGAAGATAGGCGAGGAAGTCGTGGATCTGCGCGTTGAGCTCGAAACGGTTCGGGCTCTTGGCGACAGGTACCAGGATATCCAGGCGAATCCACACGTCCAGTAGGCTGGTGATGTCCTGGGGCGTGCTGTCCAGTTGTTGGGCGGCCAACTGTGCGCGCAGCTCGGCCAGGCTCAGGGTGCCTTGGTCGAAGTGTTCGCACAGAGGCTCAAGTAAGGCCCAGTGTTCGGCGAGGGCGCGCAGGACGCGCTTGGGTTCGATCATGGGAATGGCCGGCTGGTTGGCGATTAAAAGTCGCGATTGTACTGCATCAGGCGCGGGATTTATCCACAGCCGGTCAGTGCGCAGTGGGCGATTGTTGCCGAACAGCGGTAGAATCCCCGCTCTTTACTTATCCACAAGTGGCCGAGCTGTGCTTATCGAGTCCCGACGTCGCGCTTACTTGACCGCCATGCAGGTGGTCAACTGGCTGCCCCGCACCGAACTGCCGTTTGCCGCGCCGTCGCGGCCCGAGTTGTTGCAGGCGCTTGAGCCTTATGAGGCGTTCGAGTCGTCGGGGGAAGAAGCGGCCGCGCCCGTGGCGGTGGTCAAGCCCACCCCTGAGACGCGCCCGGTGGTCGAACGGGCCAAGATCGAAGTGCCGCGCCCTGCGCCGGTGACCAAAGCTGCCAAGGTGGTGGAGGAGGCTGCGCCGGTGGCCAAGGCGCCGGTCGTGCCGCCGCCACGCTTTGCCCTGCAATTGCTGCGGGCCGGGCGTTGCCTGTTGCTGGTGGAACTGCCGACCGGCGAACGTTTCCAGTCCCGCGACCCGGCCTACCTTTTGCTCAAGGACATGCTGCGCGCCGCCGGCCTGCCCGACAGCCCGCAAATCGTCGGTGAGCCGGTGCGCTGGCCGCTGCTGGTGCGCGGCACCATGGACCAGGGCCCCGAGGCCGCACGAGATTTCGTCCAGGGGTTTGTCTCGGCACGCCTGGAAGACGAGCCTTGCGTGTGCCTGTGGCTGATCGGCCTGCCCGCTGTGCGGTTTGCCGGTGAAGCAAACGCCGAGGCCTGGTACCGCGAGCTGCAGGTTGAAGGCCTGGGTTCGGTGTGGGCCCTGCCGGGCCTGGAATTATTAATGGAAGAGCCACAGCGTAAGGCTGATGTCTGGCAAGCCATGCGCCGGCTGATGGCGCGCTGGAAAACAACTGATGAGTGAGGCTTTATCCTTTCGCCCGATGACCGAGGCCGACCTCGAGGCCGTGCTGAAAATCGAATACGCGGCGTTCAGCCACCCCTGGACCCGCGGGATTTTTCTCGACGGGCTGGGCAAGTACCAGATCTGGCTGATGTTCGAAGGCGAGCAGCAAGTGGGGCACGGGGTGGTGCAGATCATTCTCGATGAAGCGCACTTGCTGAACATTACTGTGAAGCCGGAAAACCAGGGCCGTGGTTTGGGCCTGGCGCTGCTGGAGCATTTGATGTCGCGTGCTTATGCCGCCAATGCGCGAGAATGCTTCCTCGAAGTGCGGGACAGCAATACCGGCGCGTTTCGCCTGTATGAGCGTTATGGCTTCAACGAGATCGGCCGTCGCCGGGATTACTACCCCGCTGTGGGTGGCCGCGAAGATGCAGTCGTGATGGCGTGCACCCTGGTCGATTAAATACAGAGCCCCCTATGTGCAGAACCTCTGTGGGAGCCGGGCTTGCCCGCGATGCAGGCACCTCGGTCTTCAAGTAACACCGCGGTGATACCATCGCAGGCAAGCCAGCTCCCACAGGGTCAGCGCTTGCCGTTCAGCGGGTCCAGATCAGCCAGTTCCGCCTCATCCAACCCATTCCCGCCACCAATGTCATTTTCTCCCACGACGCTCAAGTCATAGTCGGCGGCATTGTCTTCGCCTTCCTCCTGGGCATCCCGCGCGCCGTCCTCACGGATCAGCGTCTCCGGGCTCATATCGTCGTCAGTGGATTCATGATCATCCGTCGATGCGCCGGTCAGCCCGGCTTCGCGCACCCGTTCGTCGGGCATCAGATGGTCGCGCTCACGGCGGGGCAGCTCGTCGCCGATTTCCGCAGTCTGGTCCTGCTCGTCAAAATCCAGCTCGCGCATCTCACCCATGCGGTCTTCGTTGTCATCGATCGGTTCCGGCTGCGTTGCGCCGTAGGGACGTCGTGATTCAGTCATGGCCAATCCTCATACTGTGGGGCTTATAGTGTGTGGACAGGCATGGCAGCCAAAAAATTCAAGCTAATTAGCGCCTGGCGTGACCCGGACGAGGGCTTGTCAGTCACAAACCTGCGCATCATTCCTGAGGCTTCCCTGATGAACGAACTACAAGACCTGCTTGATAACAACGAACGCTGGGCGGACGCGATCAAACAGGAAGATCCCGAATTCTTCGCCAAGCTCGCCCGCCAGCAGACCCCGGAATACCTGTGGATCGGCTGCTCCGATGCCCGTGTACCGGCCAACGAGATCGTCGGCATGTTGCCCGGTGATCTGTTTGTGCATCGCAACGTGGCCAACGTGGTGCTGCACACTGACCTCAACTGCCTGTCGGTGATCCAGTACGCGGTGGACGTGCTCAAGGTCAAACACATCCTCGTCACCGGTCACTACGGCTGTGGCGGCGTGCGTGCGTCGATGCAGGACCGTCAGTTCGGCCTGATCGACGGCTGGCTACGCACCATTCGCGACCTTTACTACGAAAACCGCGATGTGCTGGCCCAGTTGCCGACCGAAGAAGAGCGTGTGGACCGCATGTGCGAGCTCAACGTGATCCAGCAGGTGGCCAACGTCGGCCACACCAGCATTGTGCAAAATGCCTGGCATCGTGGGCAGAGCCTGTCGATCCATGGCTGCATCTATGGCATCAAGGACGGTCGCTGGAAGAGTTTGAACACCACCATCAGTGGCTTCGAGCAACTGCCGCCGCAATACCGCCTGCGTCCGTTGGGCGAAGCCTAAGGTCGTTTGTGCTCACGCCACCAGGCCATGAAGGCCTGGCCTTCGGCGTTCAGCGGCTCCTTGCTGCCGGTGATCCAGCCCCGGCAGTTCAGCTCGCCGCAATGGCAAGCGAACTGCCGGGCCAGTGTGTCTTCGGTGGTGGCGTAATCCAGCGTCAGCAAGCTGCCGGCGCCGATGGGTTGCACCGTCCATAGCTCCAGGTACGTCGTGTCTAGAAACACGTTCGGGTTGCAGGAGTGCTGTAACAGGCCGCAGAGCCAACAATCGTACAAGTGGATGCGGGGTGACAGTTGCAGCGTGTACGGGCGCCGTTCGCTCACGGCATAACCGGAAACCTTAGCAATGCGCGTGCGACTCTCAAAGGCCACGCGCGCCGTGACCCTGGCCGCAACCCCTTCAGCCTCTTGCTTGACCTCAAAGTGCTCGGTCGAGGGGTAACCCTGTTCCACGAGCAGCGTCTTGAAGGGATAGAGGCAGTCATTCACAGCCGTTTCAGCCTTATCCATGGCTCGAGTTTTCATCACTCTCCTGAGCGGGGCTGCATGGACCTGCGGGTCTGACGGCCAGTCTTGCAGCAAATGGGCGCGGCCCTAGATTCGCCGAAGTGGGATCCGGTTTCTACTGTCAAAGTTGACAGTAGAAACGGTTTCTTCGCCTTAAAGCGCGGGGGCTATGACGGTGGGCGTGGGAGCGGCATTTCTCAACAGTTTCAACTGCGCTTTGATAGGCGCTGTGGCGCACTTGGCGTTGGCCTGCTCGGGCGTCAGGTGGCGCACCGAGGTGTAGAACAATTCACACGTCTGCTCCTTGCGCGTGACTTGCCAAGTGTTCAGGCAGGCCTTGAGCAATACGTTCGCATCGCTGGCGGGTTTCTGGCCCATGCCTGCTTGCCAGCAGGCGGCGCTCAAGTCCTGGCCCATCACTTTCAAACCGGCGTCATCAGCCTTTTGTTCATCACCGTCATAGCTGTCGGGGCTGGCCGCATACCAAATGTAACTTGGGTGGTTGGCGCCCAATACCGCGACGGTTTTGCCAGGCTCCGGGCTGATCTGCGCCAGGCTCAGCACGCCCACGGTTTGCCCGTATTGTTGCTTGATCCAGCTACGCACTGGCGCGCCGAAGGCCACCATGGGTAATGCGCCGCCAGGGCGCAGGCTCAGTTCCTTGACCATGCGGGTCTGGTAGTCGGTGAAATACCCGTAGACGGTTTCCAGGTCTTTGCCGGCATTGGACGGCGCAGCGATGGGCGCGATATCGATGATGGTCTGGTACGCCGGCGTTTCCGTGGCCGGTACGCCATTTTCGCTTAACAAGGTGGCCCAGCGGTCGGTGGTGGCCGATTCCAGGTAATCCTGGGCCTGGGTCAGCGAGTAATCCGGAGGGAAGTGCAACAGCTCGATGCTTTTGCGGTTTTCCAGGGCCATGCCCAACGGCAGGAACAGGTACCAGTTGTAGGCCCATTTGCCATCGCTGTTGAGCTGGCTGGCGCCTTGGTAAGCCAGGTCGGCGGTATTGAGCAGCGTGGTCAGTGGCTGGCCGTAACTGTCGGGCACGCCGCTGAAGGACGCCGTGACCTGACCGTCGTGGGTCTTCACACTGACCTTGGCCCGGCTGTAACCGTCACGTTGCAGGCTCTGGTTCAAATAGTGTTCGGCGGTCTGCTCCAGTGACCATGGCCGGAAGCAGATCACATTGCAGTTGTTGGGGTACGCGAACAACTGGGTGACGCGCTGCGTGCTGCCCAGTGGCACCTCGATGTCGGCCTGTACGACCGCACTCGCCAGTAGTGCGGCGAGGGTGAAGGACAGCCTGGTCGGTTTAAACATAGTCGATTCCTTGTCAGCGAAGCCCGTCTGCGCGGGATGGAAGCCCACCTGCACACAGTAGCGGCTGACCGGGAAAATCGCGTGTTAAATCGCCCGGCATGTCGTTATTGGATAAGCCCCTACAGGCTGAACTGCAAGGCATTGCTCAGATCGCCCATGGGTTTCTGGCCGCGCGCGATCATCGCGTCATCGCGCTGCTTGAGGCCGTCCAGGGTTTCCAACTGGAACACCCGGGTGATCAAACGCAGGATCGATGCCGTGTCGTACACCGTATGGTCCACCGTGCCTTTGCGGGCAAACGGCGACACCACCAGCGCCGGAACCCGCGAGCCCGGGCCCCAGCGGTCACCCTGGGGCGGCGCCACGTGGTCCCACCAGCCGCCGTTTTCATCCACGGTCACCACCACCACCATGTTTTTCCACTGCGGGCTTTCTTGCAGCACCTTCAAGGCGCGGGCGATATGGCGGTCGCCCGAGGCCACGTCGGCATAACCGGCGTGCATGTTCAAGTTGCCCTGGGGTTTGTAGAAGCTCACGGCGGGCAGCTTGCCGGCCTGGGCGTCGGCGAAGAACCGGTTGGTGCTTGACTCATCGCCCAAACCGCCGTCACGCAGACGCCTGGCACGTTCTGCCGGGTTTTGCGGGCCTTGCTGCTTGAAGTAATTGAACGGCTG
The DNA here is from genome assembly GCF_016405475.1 of Pseudomonas sp. MF6767. Lineage (NCBI taxonomy): Bacteria > Pseudomonadati > Pseudomonadota > Gammaproteobacteria > Pseudomonadales > Pseudomonadaceae > Pseudomonas > Pseudomonas sp. MF6767. The sequence continues at coordinate 14,061 of NZ_JAEKCY010000007.1, forward strand.
GTGGTGGTACTGGAAATTCGGAATCTTGGGGATGCCGCCGGAGTCCTTGAACTGCTCCAGGGTGGCTTGCCACGCACCGGCGTACCAGGCCCAGTCGATGTTCTTCTTCGACAGCTTGTCGCCAATATGCTCGTGGGTTTGCGGCACCAGCACATTGGGCAGGTCTGGCTTGGAATAATCCGGGTTTTGCGGGTCGCGGATCCAGGTGGGCCAGTAGGGTGGGGCCAGGGTGTTTACGCCGTAACCATCGGGTGTCAATGCGCTGGGGCCGAATTGTGGTGGGCCGGTCATGGCGCTGGCCGGTGACGTGTCCAAGGGCTTTAGGCGCGTGCCGCTGGGGTCATCGCTTTGCAGCGTGGCGATCTGCGCCTTGGCCACCGACTGCGCGGCATTGGGATAAAACGGCGCGGTGGCGCTGATCAGGTACTGGTGGTTAAGGAACGAGCCACCAAACGCGCCCTGGAAGAAGTTATCGCACAGCACAAACTCCTTGGCCACGTCCCACAGGCGCAGGGCATAACGGCTTTGGGCGTAATGGCCCATCACCAGCCCACCGGAATCGCCCCAGGCGACAAAACCATCATTCTTGCCGCCGTTGATCTGCATCTGGTTCTGGTAGAACACGTGCCATAGGTCGCGGGTCACCAGGCTCAATGGCAGGTCTTCGCCCTGCGGGCCTTTGAGGGCGAACGGCGCGTTGGGCAGGTTTTGCTGGAATTGCACTTCGCTGGGGTAAGTCACCCCGTCCACCGTTTGTGGGCCGACCTGCAACACACCGCCCCAGCTCGGTGGCAGGGCAGGCAATACGCTGCCATCGCGGTCGCGCTGCTGGAAGTCCTTGGCGGTTAACGCCGACAGCGGTTTCTCCACCCCGGGGAAATCTGCGAACAGGTTGTTGAAGCTGCGGTTCTCGGCATAAATCACCACCACGGTTTTCACCTGCTCGCGCAGCGCCTTGTCCAGTTCCTGGGGCGTGAGCGGCCGCGCCACGGGTGGGCTCGGTGCTTCGCTGGTATTGCCGCAGGCACTCAAGGTCGCCCCCACCCCCAACACCGCCGCACCGCCGAGGAAGCGCCGACGGCTGGTGTCTACCCGCGTTTTGGGGGCGCAGTCGTGCGCAGGGTGGTCGTTGTGCTCGTCACTCATTGCGAGGAATCCTTGGCGGGATGTTGCAAGATATTTCGCAGGACGGTAGCAATGGAATGTGACGGAACAAAGACACGCGTGTGATGGGCGGGGCGTGTCTACACGGCTCAAGCGCTGCTAGACTGCCCTTCTAATGCACATCACTGAGGTGAGTCGTGAGACCTTCAACTGCACTTGATCTGCAACGAACGGCTGTACGAGAAGTGGTCGGACGTTTCCGTATTTCCAATCCCAGAGTATTTGGGTCGGTACTGATGGGGACTGACCAAGAAGGCAGTGATCTTGATTTGCTGGTAGACGCGCCGCCGGGCACAACGCTCTTTGATCTCGGTGGGTTGCAGGTCGAGCTTGAGGACTTGCTCGGCGTTAATGTCGACCTGCTTACGCCTGGCGACTTGCCTTTGAAGTTTCGCGATAAAGTGCTAGCGGAGGCCCGGCCAGTATGACGGAAAGTCGGCTAGGGGATTATCTGGCAAGCTGCCACTGACGCGATCACTTTTGTAGAGGGCTTGAGCAAAGAAGAGTTTTTGGAGGACCGGCGAACACAACAAGCTGTGGTCATGAGCCTGATCATCATTGGTGAAGTGTCGACGAAAATCATGGATCAGCATCCGGACTTCGCGGCACGCCATTCACATATTCCTTGGCGCAATATGCGAGCGATGCGCAACCGAATCGCTCATGGTTACTTCGATATCAACTTGGATGTTGTTTGGGACACGATACAGAGTGCATTACCTGATCTATTGGCACGCCTTCCTGTAAATCCTTGACCGCAACTGTTCTACCAACAGTTGCGGTCACTCGTTATTCAGGGCATCACAGGCGGCAGATACTTTAACGTCGTCCCCAACGCCCACAGCAAAAACAACACCAGCGGCGTGTGCACCAGCAACTGCACAAACGAAAACCCGATCAAATCCCGCGCCTTCAGCCCCAGCACACCCAGCAACGGCAACATATAAAACGGGTTGATCAAGTTCGGCAGCGCCTCGGCGGCGTTGTAGATCTGCACCGCCCAGCCCAGGTGGTATTGCAGATCATTGGCCACTTGCATCACATACGGCGCTTCGATGATCCACTTGCCGCCACCTGAGGGGATGAAGAAGCCCAGCACTGCTGAGTAAACGCCCATCAGCAGGGCGTAGGTGTCGTGGGAGGCGATGGAGGTGAAGAACGTCGAGATATGGTGCGCCAGAGTCTGGCCGTCGCCGCCCTTGACCACCGTCATCAGTGCGGCAATCGAGCCGTACAGCGGGAACTGGATCAGCACGCCGGTGGTGGTCGGCACCGCACGGGCCACGGCATCGAGGAAGCTGCGCGGGCGCCAGTGCAGCAGCGCGCCAACCATGATGAACAGGAAGTTATAGGTATTGAGCCCCGAGATGGCGCTGATCGCCGGCTTGGTCGAGAACTCATGGAACAGCCAGCCGGCCGCCAGCAACGCCAGCAGAATCGTCAACAACGGGCTGTGTTCCAGCCATTCACCGGGGCGCGTCGGCGCCTGCGGCTTGGGCAGGTTGAAGGCCGGGTCAATGCCGCAGGCCTTGGCATCCCGGGCGCTGTTGGGGCCAGGCGCGGTGGCGTAGGCGATGATCAGCGACACTACGATCAGCGCCAGCAACAGCACGCCGGATTGCCACAAAAAAATGGTCTCGGTGAACGGGATCATCCCAGTGATCGACAGAATCGACGGCGGCAAGCTGGCCGGGTTGGCCTGCAACTGCGCGGCCGACGACGACAGCCCCAGCGCCCATACGGCCCCCAGGCCCAGGTACGCTGCAGCGCCAGCGGCACGGTAGTCCATGCGCAAATCCGTGCGCCGGGCCAATGCCCGCACCAGCAAACCGCCGAACACCAGGGACAGGCCCCAGTTAAGCAACGACGCCACCATGGAAATCAACGCCACCCAGGCCACAGCCGAACGGCCATTCTTGGGAATGCGCGCCAGGCGGTCGATCAACTTCACTGCCGGCGGTGAGCTGGCGACCACGTAACCGCCGATCACCACAAAGGCCATCTGCATGGTGAACGGGATCAGGCTCCAGAACCCATCGCCAAATGCCTTGGCCGCTTCGGCCGGTGCGGCGCCCATGCCCAGGGTCGCGACGGCGACGATGATCACGGCGAGGGCGGCAAACACCCAGGAGTCAGGAAACCAGCGCTCGGCGAAGTTGGAGCAACGCAGGGCAAATCGGGCATAGCGGCTGTCTTCGATAGCATCGGCCACGAGTCTTTCCTCTTGTAGTTATTATGGGGTTTGGCAGTTTTACGGCATGTTCCTCTACGGCCATTGATTTGGGAATGTTGTTATCTTCAACGATCAATGAGTAAAACAAATATATCCGTCACGATTGCCATCGATGGGCTCAGCTCATAACCTGCACGCCATTTTGTTTGCCTGCCGAGCCTGCACATGACTGCCACCTTTTCCCCACGGGCGCAGCGTTTTTCCCGCTCCGACTACAAAACCCTGGGCCTGGCCGCCCTCGGCGGCGCCCTGGAAATCTACGACTTCATTATCTTCGTGTTCTTTGCGCTGACCCTCAGCCAACTGTTCTTCCCGCCGGAAATGCCCGAGTGGCTGCGCCTGTTGCAAAGCTTCGGCATTTTCGTGACCGGCTACCTCGCCCGCCCACTGGGCGGCATCCTGATGGCGCACTTTGCCGACCACCTGGGGCGCAAGCGCGTCTTCAGCCTGAGCATCCTGATGATGGCCTTGCCCTGCCTGTTGATCGGCGTCATGCCGACCTACGCGCAAATCGGCTATTTCGCCCCGCTGATCCTGCTGGCGTTGCGCGTGCTGCAAGGCGCAGCAGTGGGCGGCGAAGTGCCCAGCGCCTGGACTTTCGTCGCCGAGCACGCACCGCGTCACCATCGTGGCTATGCCTTGGGGTTTTTGCAGGCCGGCCTGACCTTCGGTTACCTGCTGGGGGCGCTGACCGCCACCTTGCTCGCGCAAGTCTTCACCCCTGCCGAAATCCTCGACTACGCCTGGCGGTTCCCCTTCCTGCTCGGCGGCGTATTCGGTGTGATCGGCGTATGGCTGCGCCGCTGGCTCAGTGAAACCCCGGTGTTCCTGGAGATGCAGGCGCGTCGCCAGGCCGCCGCCGAAATGCCCTTGCGCACCGTGCTGCGCGACCATCGCGCCGTGCTGCTGCCGGCGATGATCCTTACCTGCGTGCTGACGTCTGCCGTGGTAGTGCTGGTGGTCATTACCCCGACCATGATGCAGAAAACCTTCGGCATGAGCCCCAGCCACACCTTCGCCCTCAGCGCCCTGGGCATCGTCTTCCTGAATATTGGCTGCGTGCTCGCCGGCCTGCTGGTGGACCGCATCGGCGCATGGCGCGCGGTATTGGTCTACAGCCTGTTGCTGCCGGTGGGCATTGCGCTGCTGTACGCCAGCCTGATCGCCGGCGGTGTGTGGCTCGGCGCGGCGTATGCCGTGGCGGGCCTGAGTTGCGGCGTGGTGGGCGCGGTGCCGTCGGTGATGGTCGGGCTGTTTCCGGCGCAGGTGCGGGTGTCGGGCATTTCCTTCACCTACAACATTGCCTATGCACTCTGGGCAAGTACTACACCGTTGTTATTGATCGCGCTGATGCCGACCAGCCCGTGGATCTGCGTGGGGTATTGCGTGGTGATGGGGGCGGTGGGGGTGGCGAGTGTGGCGTTGTTTGGCAAACGCCACAGCCTGGCCGCCTGAGGATCAGGTCAGGAAGTGCCAGAGCAACAAGGTCCCCACCAACCCGACCACCGAAACAATCGTCTGCAACACCGACCACACCCAGATCGTCTGTTTCAACTGCAAGCCAAAGTACTCACGCACCATCCAGAACCCGGCGTCGTTGACGTGGCAGAAGAACACCGAGCCGGCGCCGATGGCCAGGGCGACCAATGAGCTTTGCGTTGCCGCCAACCCGGCCATCATCGGCGCGAGGATGCCGGCGGTCGTGGTGGTGGCCACGGTGGCCGAACCGGTGGCCTGGCGCAGGGCCACGGCGATCAGCCAGGCCAGCAGCAAGTAGGGCATGTGCGCGCCTTCGGCGACTTTGCTGATGGTCTGGCTGACGCCGGCGTCCAGCAGGGTTTGCTTGAGGCCGCCGCCGGCGCCGATAGTCAGCAGTAGTACGGCGATGGGCGCCAGGGCTTTGCGCAGGGTGTTGCCGACGTCGGCGCGTGGCATGCCCGCCGCCCAACCCAGGCAGACGACCGCGGCGATTACGGCCAGGCCGAGGGCGACCAGCGGTTCACCGAGGAATTTCAAGGTCAGGGCGAGGGTGCTTTCCGGCGCCAACGCGACTTTAGCCAAGGTGCTGCCGAGCATCAGGATTACCGGCAACAGAATGATCAGCAGCGACACACCGAAGCTCGGCTGGCGCGGGGCCTTGGGCGGTGCGCTGAACAAGGCGCCGATATCGGCCGGCTCATCCACGTGCAGGCGCTTGGACAGCCAGTTGCCATACAGCGGCCCGGCCAGGATCACTGCCGGCACCGCCAGGCAAAAGCCCAGCAACATGGTCAGGCCCAGGTCGGCGTGCAATGCGCCTACGGCAATCAGCGGCCCAGGGTGAGGTGGCATCAAGGCATGCAAGGTGGTCATGCCCGCCAGTGCAGGGATGGCGATCTTCAGCAACGGCTGGTTCGAACGCTTGGCCATCACAAAGATGATCGGCACCATCATCACCAGGCCCACTTCGAAGAACAGCGGCAGGCCGATCACCATGGCGACCAACGCCATCACCCAGGGCAATGACTTGCCTTTGCCCAGCCCGAGCAACGTGGTGGCAATACGGTCGGCCGCGCCGGATTCGGCCATCAGCGCGCCGAGCATCGCACCCAGGGCAATGATGATCCCGGCTTCCCCGAGAATCGTCCCGGCGCCTTTGCTGAAAGCCTTTGCCACTTCTTCCGGTGGCAGGCCGGCGCCGACCCCGGCGATAAAGGTGCCGATCAGAATCGACAGGAACGGCGGCAGTTTGGTCGCGCTGATTAGCACAATGATGCTGGCGATCGCCAACAGCACGCAGAGCATGAGGCGGGTGTCGTGAACCATCCACGCGGCAGTCGATAACTCCAAAACGGGACTCCTTATCGAGCAGGTTGGCTAATATGTTTCTTTTTGTTTCAGCCTGAAAAGCATACCTGATAGCGCTCCCCCAACGCGTGCATGAACGATTTTGGTGCGCCCGAAGCTAACGACCCTCTGGCGCTCAGATGACAATTTTGCAAACCATGCCAGTGGATCTGGCCTATAGCTCTATGATCCGCCCCATCCCAACCCACGAGGACATTTCATGAGCGCAGGACACAGCCACGCCCAGGTACGCGCCGGCCACGAACGCAAGTTATGGATCGCCCTAGGGCTGACCGGCAGCTTCATGCTGGCCGAAGTCATCGGCGCTTTTATCACCGGCAGCCTGGCGCTGTTGTCGGACGCGGCGCACATGATGACCGACGCGCTGGCCCTGGCGATTTCCCTGGTGGCGATCCAGGTTGCCAAGCGCCCGGCAGACCGCAAGCGTACCTTCGGTTATGCGCGCTTCGAGATCCTGGCGGCCGCCTTCAACGCATTGCTGTTGTTCGTTGTGGCGTTCTACATCTTGTACGAGGCTTACCAGCGGCTGCAGGCGCCCGCCGAAATCCAGTCCACCGGCATGCTGGTGATTGCGCTGCTGGGGCTGGTGGTCAACCTGATCTCCATGCGTCTGCTCAGCGCTGCCAGTGGCGAGAGCCTTAACGTCAAGGGTGCCTACCTGGAAGTCTGGAGCGACATGCTGGGCTCCGTCGGCGTGATCATTGCCGCGCTGGTGATCATGTTCACCGGTTGGGGTTGGGTTGACTCCGTGGTCGCGGCCGCCATCGGCTTTTGGGTATTGCCGCGCACCTGGACGTTGCTCAAGGCGAGCATGAACATCCTGCTGCAAGGTGTGCCAGAAGGTGTGGATATCGAGCAGGTGGAGCAGGGCATTCGCAGCGTGCCTGGGGTCAAGGACGTACACGACCTGCATATCTGGGCCCTCACCAGTGGCAAGAACGTGCTGAGTACGCATCTGGTCGCGGATGCGTCCCAAGGCAGCGAGCAACAGATCCTCAGCCGAGTGACGGAGTTACTGCACGAACAATTCGATATTTCCCATGCCACGATCCAGGTCGAGGGCGAGGGATTTGAGCACGACGAGCATGACGAAGTGCATGCCTGAGTTTGGCTAACGGATTTGTAATCTTTCGCCCACGGCCCTGATAAGTACCGAAAGCTACATTGCCCCCGCTGGGAAACCTCAGCGACTTCATGGGCGTGGAACTCTCGTTATGGCAATTTTCGTTAGAACACTGTTGGGGGCGGCGGCACTGGTAGTGTGGATATCCGCAAACGCCGCCCAGGCACAACCCCTCACCCTCGATGCAGCCTTGCAAACCGCCTTCGCCAACAACCCGGACCTGGCGGCCGCACAATGGGAAATCGACATCGCCCAAGGCGGCCGGCAACAGGCCGGCCTAATCCCCAACCCGGTGGCCTCCTGGGACGCCGAAGACACCCGCCGCAACAGCCGCACCACCAGCATCAAACTCAGCCAGACCCTTGAACTGGGCGGCAAGCGCGGTGCACGCATCGAGGTGGCCACCCGCGCCCAGGATGCCGCCGCGCTGACCCTGGAGCAGCGTCGCAACCAGTTGCGTGCCGAGGTCATCGACAGCTACTACGGCGCCCTGCGCGCCCAGGAACGCCTTGACCTGGCGCAACGCTCCATGACGCTTGCCGAGCGCGGCCTGGTGGTCGCCAATGGGCGCGTCACCGCTGGCAAGTCGTCGCCGGTGGAAGCCACTCGCGCCCAGGTGCAGGTGTCGCAAATCCGTCTGGAATTGAACCGCGCACAGATTGGCCTCACTGACGCCTACCGTCGCCTCGCCACCAGTACCGGCAGCGCCGCCACCGACTTCCAGGCCGTCGCCACGCCAAGCACCTCGGTACCGGCGTTACCCGCCGCCGCGCCATTGCTGGCACGTCTTGAGCAAACTGCCGAATTGCGCCTGGCCGAACTCAGCATTGTGCAGAACGAAGCCAGCGTGGGCCTGGAAAAAGCCCAGCGCATTCCTGACCTGGACGTGTCGATCGGCAGCCAATACGACGCCAGTGTGCGCGAACGGGTGAACCTGGTGGGCGTGTCGATGCCGATCCCGCTGTTCAACCGCAACCAGGGCAACATTCTCGCGGCCACCCGACGCGCCGACCAGGCCCGCGACCTGCGCAACGCCGCCGAGCTGCGCCTGCGCACCGAAACCCGCCAGGCCCTGGACCTATGGCAAACGGCAAATACCGAAGTGCGCGCGTTCAACCAGCAGATCCTGCCCGCCGCACAAAGTGCGGTAGACAGCGCCACCCGTGGCTTCGAGATGGGCAAGTTCAACTTCCTCGACGTGCTCGACGCCCAGCGCACCTTGATCGCGGCCCGCACCCAATACCTTGCGGCCACCGCCCAGGCCACCGAGGCCTGGGTACGCATCGAACGCATTTACGGCGACCTCGCCCGCTTTTGATTTTTCCTGGAGTCTCCTGATGAACAAAAAACATGGCATGGCGCTCGCCGTCGCCCTGGGCCTGATGCTTTCCGGCTTCGCCCACGCCGAGGAAGAAGAAGGCAAGCTCGAACTCACCGAGCAGCAGATTCAAGCCGCCGGCATCCAGTTGGCCCAGGCGCAACCGCGTGCCATCAGCACCGTGCTGACGCTGCCGGGCGAAGTGCGTTTTGATGAAGACCGTACCTCCCATATCGTGCCCCGTGCGGCAGGCGTGGTGGAGGCGGTGAAGGTCAACCTGGGCCAGTCGGTGAAGAAGGGTGAGCTGTTGGCGGTGATCGCCAGCCAGCAGATTTCCGACCAGCGCAGCGAATTGGCCGCCAGCGAGCGCCGAGTCGAACTGGCGCGCACCACCTTCCAGCGCGAGCGTCAGTTGTGGCAGGACAAAATTTCTGCCGAACAGGATTACCTGCTGGCGCGGCAAACTCTGCAAGAAGCCGAAATCGCCCTGAACAATGCGCGGCAAAAAATGACTGCGCTCAGCGGCAGCGCGGTACTGGCCGGCGGCAATCGTTATGAACTGCGTGCGCCCTTCGCCGGTGTGGTGGTGGAAAAACACCTGGGGGTGGGCGAGGTGGTCAGTGAAACCAGCAATGCCTTTACCCTCTCGGATCTGTCCCAGGTGTGGGTCACCTTCGGCGTATTTCCCAAGGACTTGAACAAGGTTCGCGTGGGCAAACCAGTGAAAGTCAGCTCGACGGAAATGGGCACCGAAGTGCTGGGCACCGTGGCCTATGTGGGCAACTTGCTCGGTGAGCAGACGCGCACCGCCACCGTGCGCGTAACGGTCCCCAACCCTGACGACGCCTGGCGCCCGGGCTTGTTTGTGGCCGTGCAAGTGGCCACCGACACCTACCAGGCCAAGGTCACCGTGCCGCAAACCGCTGTCCAGACCGTCGAGGACAAACCCTCGGTGTTTGTGCGTACCGAGGACGGCTTTATCACCCGCCATCTTGAACTGGGCGTCAGTGAAAACGGCTACGTCGAAGTGCGCAAAGGCCTGGAGGCCGGCGCGCAGGTGGCGACGGCTGGCAGCTTCATCCTCAAGTCCGAACTGGGCAAAGGCTCGGCCGAACACGCCCATTGATCCTGCGAGTGATTCCCCATGTTTGAGCGCCTTATCCAATTCGCCATCGAGCAGCGCATCATCGTGTTGCTGGCGGTGCTGTTGATGGCCTGTGTCGGCATCGCCAGCTATCAGAAACTGCCCATCGACGCAGTGCCTGACATCACCAACGTACAGGTGCAGATCAACTCGGCGGCGGCCGGTTTTTCGCCGCTGGAAACCGAGCAGCGCGTCACCTTTCCCATCGAAACCGCCATGGCCGGCCTACCGGGCCTGCAGCAGACGCGATCGCTGTCGCGTTCCGGTTTGTCCCAGGTCACGGTGATTTTCAAGGACGGCACCGACCTGTTCTTCGCCCGCCAATTGGTCAACGAACGCCTGCAAGTGGCCCGTGAGCAATTGCCTGACGGCATCGAAACCGCCATGGGGCCGATTTCCACTGGCCTTGGGGAAATTTTCCTGTGGACCGTCGAAGCCGAGGACGGTGTGCGCAAAGAGGACGGTACGCCTTACACCCCCACCGACCTGCGGGTGATCCAGGACTGGATCATCAAACCGCAACTGCGCAACGTGCCAGGCGTGGCCGAGATCAATACCATCGGCGGCTTCGCCAAGGAATATCAGATTGCGCCAGACCCCAAGCGCCTGGCCGCTTACAACCTGACCCTCAACGATCTGGTCACGGCGCTGGAGCGCAACAACGCCAACGTCGGCGCCGGCTATATCGAGCGCAGCGGCGAACAGTTGTTGATCCGCGCGCCGGGCCAGGTGGCGTCTATCGACGACATCGCCAACATTGTCATCACCACCTCGGACGGCACACCGATCCGCGTGCGCAATGTGGCCCAGGTCGACATTGGTCGTGAGCTGCGTACCGGCGCCGCCACCGAAAATGGCCGTGAGGTGGTGCTGGGCACGGTGTTCATGTTGATCGGCGAGAACAGCCGCAGCGTGTCCCAGGCGGTGGCGAAAAAGCTTGAGGAGATCAACCGCTCGCTGCCCGAAGGCGTGGTGGCGGTCACTGTTTACGACCGCACCAACCTGGTGGAAAAAGCCATCGCCACGGTGAAGAAAAACCTCTTCGAAGGTGCGTTGCTGGTGGTGGCGGTGTTGTTTCTGTTCCTGGGTAATATCCGTGCAGCGCTGATCACTGCGATGGTGATTCCGCTGGCGATGCTGTTCACCTTCACCGGCATGTTCACCAACAAAGTCAGCGCCAACCTGATGAGCCTGGGCGCGCTGGACTTCGGCATTATCGTTGACGGTGCGGTGGTGATCGTCGAGAACGCCATCCGCCGTCTGGCCCACGCACAGCAGCGCCACGGCCGGTTGCTGACCCGCAGTGAACGCCTGCACGAAGTGTTCGCCGCGGCCAAGGAGGCACGACGCGCGCTGATCTTCGGGCAGTTGATCATCATGGTGGTGTACCTGCCGATCTTCGCTCTCACGGGCGTGGCCGGGAAGATGTTCCACCCCATGGCATTCACCGTGGTGATTGCCTTGCTCGGCGCGATGATTCTGTCGGTGACCTTCGTACCGGCGGCGATTGCGTTGTTCGTCACCGGCAAGGTCAAGGAAGAAGAAAACTTCGTCATGCGCAGTGCGCGTCGGGTGTATGGCCCGGTGCTCAACTGGGTGATGGTGCGTCGGCCCCTGGTGTTCGGCCTGGCCGCACTGACCATCGTCGTGTCGGGGTTGGTCGCCAGCCGCATGGGCAGTGAATTTATCCCCAGCCTCAGCGAAGGTGACTTTGCCCAACAGGCGCTGCGTGTGCCTGGCACCAGCCTGACCCAATCAGTGCAGATGCAGCAGCAACTGGAAAAAACCTTACTGGCCCAAGTGCCGGAAATCGAGCGGGTGTTTGCGCGCACCGGTACGGCGGAAATCGCCTCCGACCCGATGCCGCCGAATATTTCCGACAGCTACGTGATGCTCAAACCCAAGGACCAATGGCCGAACCCGAAGAAGTCCCGCGAGGCAATCATCGCCGATATCCAACGGGCCAGCGCGATTGTGCCGGGCAGCGTGTATGAGCTCTCGCAGCCGATCCAGTTGCGCTTCAACGAGCTGATTTCCGGAGTGCGCAGCGATGTGGCGGTGAAGGTGTTCGGCGATGATATGGCGGTGCTCAACCAGACTGCCGGGGAAATCGCCGAGACCTTGCAGAAGCTCAACGGCGCCTCGGAAGTGAAGGTGGAACAGACCTCCGGCCTGCCGGTGCTGACCATCAATATCGACCGCGACAAGGCCGCTCGCTTCGGCCTGAATGTGGGTGATGTGCAGGACACCATCGCCGTCGCTGTCGGTGGGCGCCAGGCCGGTACGCTGTACGAGGGTGATCGGCGTTTTGACATGGTGGTGCGCTTGTCCGACACGTTGCGCACCGATATCGACGGCTTGTCACGGCTGTTGATCCCGGTGCCGGCGCTGGCGAGTAGTACCTCGGGGCAGTTGGGCTTTATCGCCTTGTCCCAGGTTGCCAGCCTCGACCTGGTGCTGGGCCCCAACCAGATCAGCCGCGAGAACGGCAAGCGCCTGGTGATCGTCAGCGCCAACGTGCGCGGGCGCGATATCGGCTCGTTTGTCGAGGAGGCCGAAGCCGCCATCACTACCCAGGTGAAAGTCCCTGCCGGTTACTGGACCACCTGGGGCGGCCAGTTCGAACAGTTGAAGGAGGCTTCCGAACGCTTGCGCATCGTGGTGCCGGTAGCGTTGCTGTTGGTGTTCGGGTTGCTGTTCATGATGTTCAACAACCTCAAGGACGGCCTGCTGGTGTTTACCGGCATCCCCTTCGCGCTTACCGGCGGGATCATGGCCTTGTGGCTGCGTGATATTCCTCTGTCGATTTCAGCGGGTGTGGGCTTTATCGCCTTGTCGGGCGTGGCGGTGCTTAATGGCCTGGTGATGATCGCGTTCATCCGAAACCTGCGCGAGGAAGGCCGCTCGTTATCGGTGGCGATCCACGAAGGCGCGTTGACCCGCTTGCGCCCGGTACTGATGACCGCGCTGGTGGCGTCCCTCGGGTTTATCCCCATGGCACTCGCCACCGGCACCGGCGCCGAAGTGCAGCGTCCATTGGCGACGGTGGTGATTGGCGGGATTATTTCTTCGACTTTGCTGACCTTGCTGGTGCTGCCGGCGTTGTACCAATGGGCTCATCGCCGCGATGAAGAGACCGCCTGACAACCGTGAAAACGCCGCAATGTGCGGGCTTACCCTCTGTCGGAGCGAGCTTGCTCGCGAAAAACCCACAGGCGCCGCGTTTATTCAGGAAACACGCGTTATCGTTGACGTTTTTCGCGAGCAAGCTCGCTCCTACATTGGGCCTAGGCTGGCTTTGAAGGAAACACCAGGCTGAACCGCGTAAAACGCCCAAGCTGGCTGGTGACATGCGCATGGCCCTGATGCAAATGCATGATCGACTTCACAATGGCCAACCCCAACCCGGTGCCGCCCTCGGCGCGGGTACGACTGCTATCGGCGCGGTAGAAACGTTCGAACAGGTGCGGCAGGTGGTGCGCTTCAATGCCTCGCCCCGGGTTGCCCACCGACAGCGATACGCTCTGCTCGTAGGTCTCCACCAACAGCAACACGGTAGAGGCCTCGGGTGTGTGGCGAATGGCATTGGAGAGCAAGTTGGAAATCGCCCGCTGGATCATCAGTCGGTCGCCGGTCACCCAGGCATCGCCGCGCAGGCTCAGGGTGACGCCTTTATCTTCGGCGCTCAGGGCAAACAACTCCATTACCCGCTGGGCTTCCTGCGCCAGGGACACCTCGGTGAATGAGGCCCGCGCCGCCGGATGGCTGACCTGCGCCAGAAACAGCATGTCGCTGACAATTCGCGCCAGGCGTTCGAGTTCTTCGGTGTTGGATTCCAGCACCGCCTTGTATTCCTGCGGCGGGCGCTGGCGCGACAGGGTCAACTGGGCCTTGCCCATCAGGTTGGTCAAGGGGGCGCGCAGTTCGTGGGCCAGGTCATCGGAGAATTGCGAGAGTTGCTGCACACCGGCATCCAGGCGGTCGAGCATCACGTTGATGCCGTGGGCGAGTTCACCCAGTTCGTGGGGCAGGTTGTCCACGGACAAGCGATGGGTGAGGTCCTGGGTGGTGACTTTCGCCGCCACCTGGCTGAACTGCTTCAACGGCGCCAGGCCCCGTTGAACCAGCCACCAGGCGCCCATGCCAATCAGTATCAGCAGTAGCGGCAGCGCAATCAGCGTGGCGCGCAGGTAGGCACTGAGCAATGCCTGGTCGTCCATGCGGTCCAGGGACAGCAGCACCCGCACACGTTCACCGTTGGCCAGGCGCATCAAGCTGGAGGCACTGAGTACCTGGTTGCCGTAGCTGTCGACCCAATTGAGGTAGCCCAGGGTTTCCCGTGGCTTGAAGTCGGTGAGCAGTGGTTCCTGGGGCTTGCTGCCGACGTTCAGCAGCACGCTGTTATCGGGCGCGGTGCCGACGATGGTCAGGTGGAAATTGTCGTGGCCGATCACCAGGTCCATCAGCGAGTGCGGGCGGGCGCGGATGGCATGGGCGTCCAGGCCCAGGGCCAGGCTGTGCTGGATCTGTTCCATCTTGCTTTCCAGGTTTTTTCGCGCGAGTTTTTCCAGCTCATGGGTGAGGGCCAGGTAGGCCAGGGTCGCCAGCAGCAACACCAGGCCCGCGCCCATCAGGCTGACCGTCAGGCCCAGGCGCATCGACAGGCTGCCGGTCTTCATGGGCGCGCTTCCAGCACGTAGCCTACGCCGCGAATAGTGTGGATCAGCTTGACCTCGCTCTGGTCATCCACCTTGGCGCGCAGGCGGCTGATGGAGACTTCGACCACGTTGGTGTCGCAGTCGAAATTCATGTCCCAGACCAAGGAAATAATCTGTGTGCGGGTCAGCACTTCGCCGGCCTGGCGCATGAGCACTTGCAACAGCGCGAACTCCTTGGTGGTCAGGTCGATGCGCCGGGTGCCGCGATAAGCGCGGTGGCGGCGCGGGTCCAGTTCCAGGTCCGAGACGCGGAACACTTCCGGCTGTGGAATGTGTTCGCTGCGACGCATCAGGGTGCGCACGCGGGCCAGCAGTTCGGGAAACTCGAACGGCTTGACCAGATAATCGTCGGCGCCCATGTCCAGGCCCTTGATCTTGTCAGCCAGCCGGCCACGGGCGGTGAGCATCATCACGCGCTGGGTGCCGTTGCGGCGCAATTCTTCCAGTACTTGCCAGCCATCCTTGCCCGGCAGGTTCACGTCCAGAATCACCAGTTCATAGGCGTGTTGCCCGGCCAGGTGCAGGCCGTCGACGCCATTGGCGGCGCAGTCGACCACGTAGCCACTTTCGTTCAGGCCCTGTTGCAGGTAGTCGGCGGTTTTCTGCTCGTCTTCAACCACAAGAATACGCATGGGGGTTACCTCTTGAATTAGGGGAGAGAAGGCGCCCATGTCCCTATGGCGGCGGGTTCGGAAGTGGGAAAAGTCTGAAGGCTAAAGTAGCTTTAGGGTCAACTGCGACCGTCGGTCGCATGTGTCGCAGGCAAAAAAAACGCCCCAAGCGGGGCGTTAAAAATTCATCTCTTTCCAAAGGAGCTACACAAAAGCTTCAGAGATGAATGTGCTCGGGTGAATAAGTTGAAGCGAGTATAGAAAGTTCCACTTAACGAGAAGCTGAGGCCAATATTACAATTTTGATAACTGGCTATTTGTGAACAGATGTTAGTTAATCGCGAGCGAATGTAAGGGCTACAGCACGACCAATGGGTATTCGGCAATCAGACGAACTTCTTCCAGGTCTGATTCAAACGCACTGGAGCGCACGGTGGCCTGGCGCAAGCGCAGGGACAAATCCTTCAAACGCCCACTTTGCACCACGTATTTGGCCTCGATATCCCGTTCCCAGCGGCGTTGATCGGTCAAGGGGTTACCCGCTGCATCGCGGCGCATATACACGGCATTGGCGTTGCTATAGTCGGCGCCGGTGCCTTTGCCGTAGCGGGTCATGAACGACAGGCCGGGAATGCCGAACGCTTGCATGTCCAGGTCGTAGCGCACCATCCATGAGCGCTCCTTGGGCGCGTTGAAGTCGCTGTACTGGATCGAGTTATTGAGGAAGATCGAGTCTGATTGGCGCAGGTAGTCGAAGTCATCGTCGCCGTTGTTACGCTGGTGCGACACGGCCACGCTGTGGGCACCGACCTTGACCCCGAGCCTGGCGCTCCAGATGTTGTTGTCGAACTCGCCGAGCCGTTTCTGGCCTTCGTCCACGGCCTTGTAGTAGTTGAAGTCGCCGAACAATGACACGTCGTCGGTCAATGCGTAATTGGCATTGCTGCCGAAGTAGTACTGATCCCAGGCGTCCTTCAAGCGGCTGCTGTACAGGCTAAAGCCCAGATGGCTGTTGAGCTGGTAGTCACCGCCGAAGTAGGCGATCCAGGGCGAGCCGACCTTGCCTGCATAGAAGGTGGCAAAGCCTTTGTTCATGCCGCTTTCGCTGGGCTGGCTCATGCCGCTCAGGCGCCCGCCTTGCAGGCTCAAGCCTTCCAGACTGGTGTTTTGCAGGGTGACGCCGCGAAAGCTCTCGGGCAACAGGCGAGAGTCGCCGTAGGCCACCACCGGCGTAAGTGGGAACACGTCGCCGGCCTTGATCACGGTGTCCAGCACGCGCAGTTTCGCCGCGCCGCCGATTTTGCTGTAGCTGTTTTCCGGCTGGTTGTCGCTGTTCACCGGCAGCACGCCGAACGAGCCTTTGCCGCCGCTGCGGCCGCTGCCCGAGTCAAGTGTGAGGCCGTACATGGCGAATGCGTCCAGGCCAAAACCCACGGTGCCCTGGGTAAAACCGGATTCGAATTTGCCGATGAAGCCCTGGGCCCAGGCTTCGGAGTAACCATTGCCAGTGGGGCTGGACTGGCCTTTGCGGTCATCGCGGTTGAAGTAGAAGTTGCGTGCCAGCACGTTGATGCGGCTGCCCTCTATAAAACCCTCGGGCTTGTCCTCCACTGCCATGGCGGCCATGGGCAGTGCAGCCATCAGTGAAAAGGGAAGGGTGTAATGACGAATGCTCATGATGCGCTCCTCGGTGATGGCAGTTATCGGCTTCTTATAGAGGCGGGCGTTTTTATTGATCTGGCCCTGGCTGATAGTTGCAAATGGCGGATAACAACTGCATGGCTTGCACATTACAATTCTGGAAACTAACGACCATCTAACAAATAAGTAATGTTCTGGTGAACCTGCCGTCAGGGTGGGTTGGTTAATCTCGACACTGAACTTTTCAGTCGAGGAAACCGCGATGAACTTTTATAAAGCAGGTTTGGCTGTATTAACGGCTGTGTTGTCATTTGGCGCACTGGCCGAAGGGGGTGGGGACCGCACCTTTGCCCTGATGATGGAGCGCAATGAGAAAGCCATGGCCGCGTACGCCATCAAAAAAGGCAAGCCGGTGCCTGAGGTCCAGGCGTACCGCTATGGCATGGACCTGGACATTGCCAAGGTCGTCAACGTGACGCCGCCGATCCGCTCGTGCAACGCCGTACCGTCGCGCATGACCTACGAAGACTCCAGCGGCAAGCTCAATACCCTGGAATATCAGGTCATGGGCGTATGCCGTAACAATGGCGGTTGAAAATATAGTTCGGCCCAGGGCTCAAGCGCTCTTCAGAAAACCCCGGCAGCGCCGATGCAAGTGAGTACACCTACCTCACTTGCCTAACGGTGCCCCATGTTCAATACCCGCCTGAAGCAGGAGCTGACCGCTCTGCGCGAAGAATTGTCGAGCTTGCTCCAGGTGAAAGAGAGCCTGGAAAGCGAAATGCTCTGCCTGACACTGGACCCTGAAGGCCGTGTGGAGTGGGCCAATGCCAACTTCCTGCAGGAACTGGCTTATTCGCTGGGCGAGATTGTCGGGCGTGCTATCGAAGACCTGGTGCCGGCACATGTGCGCCAGGACGAGTTCCAACTGCGCTTCAAGCACGCGCTGGCCCGCGGCGAACACTTTGCCGGCGCCGTACGCCTGATGCGCGGCAATGGCAAGGAAGCCTGGTTGCGCTCAATCGTGCAGCCGGTGCGCAGTTCGGAGGGGCGCATCAAGCAGTTTTCGATTTTTTCCAGCGACCTTACCCGCACCATCGAGAGCTCGCGTGAACATGAAAACCTGATCACTGCACTGATGCGTTCCACCGCGTTGATCGAGTTCGACCTGGAGGGGCATGTACTCACCGCCAATGACCGCTTCCTCGGCGCCATGGGATACAGCCTGGCGCAGATCGAAGGCAAGCATCACCGTATGTTCTGTGAGCCACAGGAATACAACAGTGCCGAATACCAACAGTTCTGGAAGCGCCTGAACGCCGGTGAGTTCGTCGCCGCGCGCTTCAAACGTGTGGACAGCCACGGCCGCCTGGTGTGGTTGGAGGCCACCTACAACCCGGTGCTGGACGCCAATGAGCGGCTGTACAAAGTGGTCAAGTTCGCCACGGTCATTACCGACCAGGTCAACCGCGAGCAGGCAGTGGCCGAGGCCGCCAATATTGCCTACAGCACCTCGTTGCAAACCGACGACAGCGCCCAGCGCGGCACCACCGTGGTCACCCAGGCCGTGGACGTTATGCGCGACCTGGCCCAGCACATGCAACAGGCCGGTGAAGGCATCGAGGCGTTGAATGCCCAGTCCCAAGTGATCGGCAGCATCGTCAAGACCATCAGCGGCATTGCCGAGCAAACCAACCTGCTGGCGCTCAACGCCGCCATCGAAGCGGCGCGTGCCGGTGAGCAGGGGCGTGGCTTTGCGGTGGTGGCCGATGAAGTACGGCAATTGGCGTCACGTACCAGCAAAGCCACCGAGGAAATTGTTGGTGTGGTGCGCCAGAACCAGGACATGGCCCGCGACGCGGTGGCCTTGATGGCCGACGGTCGTGCGCAAGCCGAGCAGGGCCTGGCCCTGGCGGCGGAGGCGGGTACCGTGATCGTCGAGATTCAGGACGGTGCGCAAAAAGTAGTGAGTGCGGTCGGGCAGTTTGCCAATCAGCTGTCGAGCTGACCTGTCGGGCTTGTGCTTGAGGTATCGTAGGTCTTTTCTCGCTTGCAGAGCTGATCGACCATGAGCCCTACGTTCCGTCGCCCCGTCCCATTGTCCAAGGCTTACCGTTTGCTCAACCACGGGCCGACCGTGTTGGTGAGTGCAGCCCACAACGGCCAGCGCAATATCATGGCCGCTGCCTGGGCCATGCCGTTGGATTTCGAACCACCGAAAGTCGCGGTGGTGCTCGACAAGGCCACCTGGACCCGCCAGCTACTTGAAGGCGCCGGCACCTTCGTACTGCAAGTGCCTTGTGCCGCACAGGCTGATCTGGTGCAAACGGTGGGCAATACCCGCGGTGCTGAAACCGACAAATTCGCAGCCTACGGCCTGCACACTTTCAGCGGTGAGCACACCGAGGCGCCGATGCTGGAAGGCTGCGTGGCTTGGCTGGAATGCCGCCTGCTGCCCGAGCCGCATAATCAGCAGGCCTATGACCTGTTTCTGGGCGAAGTGGTGGCGGCCTATGCTGATGAGCGGGTATTCAGCGAGGGCCGCTGGCATTTTGAAGGGCATGATGAACTGCGCACGTTGCACCATGTGGCGGGCGGGAATTTCCTGGCCATTGGCCAACCGATTGTCGGGCGCCAGCTCTGACAGAGGCGGCATGCCCGAGTTAAGCGAACGCATGCTCAAGGCAACGAAGATCAAATGTGGGAGCTGACTTGCCTGCGATGGCATCACCTCGGTGTATCTGATGTACCGAGGCGTCTGCATCGCAGGCAAGCCAGCTCCCACAGTTTGAACGTATTCCAACCCAGTACTCAGCGTCCGAGCATTTTCACCCAACGTGATGGCGGCATGCCGTAGGTGCTGCGAAATTGGCGGGTCATGTGGCTTTGGTCGGTGAAGCCTGCGGTCATCGCCGCATCCACCAACGATTGGCCCTGGGCCAACAAGTGGCGCACCAGGTCCAGTCGGCGCATGGTCAGGTAGCGGTAGGGGCTGGTGCCGAATAACAAACGAAAATCCCGCGATAACGCCCACCGGTCGCGGCCGGCGTGGTCGGCAATTTCATCCAGGGTGATGCTGCGGCCCAGGGCGCTGTGGATGAATTCACGGGCGCGTTCGGCCGCGATGTAGTCGAAGGATTTACGGCGGATGATGGCCCCGGACGCAGCGCTCAGCGCGTGGGCCAGGTCGAACAGGGCATCTTGCTCTTGCATCGGGTCAATCGGGCAATCCAGGCTTTGCAGCAACACTTCGCTGGCGCGGTGCAGCCGTGGGTCGGTGGACAAGCCGCCGGGGATAAACGGCAACGGCTGCCCACCGAGGATCTGCTGGATCAGCGCCGGCTCCACATAGATCATCCGGTACTTGAAGCCTTCATCGCTGCCGGCACGGCCGTCATGGGTTTCATCGGGGTGGATCACCATGGTGGTGCCGGGCAGGCTGTGGGTTGTGCCGCCGCGATAATGAAAACTCTGTACGCCGAACAACGTGCGCCCGATGGCGTACGTGTCATGGCGATGAGGGTCGAAGGCGAAGCCGGCAAAGTACGCCTCGATACGGTCAAGGCCACTGGCGTGGGGTGCGCGGTGCAGCCAGTCGAGGGAGTGGATGGGGTTGCCCATGGTGACTTGTCACAAAAGGAAGTGGAAACACGTTAACTGAGTCTGCACCGGTTGTCTGCTGGGGTCTTGTACGATTGTGCAGGTGTGGGGCAATGCACATCTGGTAGCGAATCGCTAACCACCCATGGTAAGAAGCCTTACTTTCAACAGTGAGGCCGGGTCATGAGCAAGGTGCGGGTAGGGATTATTTTTGGTGGCCGTTCGGCTGAGCATGAGGTCTCGCTGCAATCGGCGCGCAACATTATCGATGCCCTTGATCGCTCACGCTTCGAGCCGGTTTTGATCGGTATCGACAAGGCCGGTCACTGGCACCTTAATGACACCTCGAACTTCCTGCTCAACCAGGAAAACCCGGCACTCATCGCCCTCAACCAATCCAACCGTGAATTGGCCGTGGTGCCCGGCAAGGCCAGCCAGCAAGTGGTGGAAACCTCCGGCCAGGGCTTGCTGGAACACATCGATGTGATCTTCCCGATTGTCCACGGCACCCTCGGTGAAGACGGTTGCCTGCAAGGCTTGCTGCGCATGGCGGACTTGCCCTTCGTCGGTTCCGACGTGCTCGGCTCGGCGGTGTGCATGGACAAAGACATCAGCAAGCGCTTGCTGCGCGACGCGGGTATTGCGGTCACGCCGTTCATCACCCTTACGCGAGCTAATGCGGCGCGCACCTCATTTGAAACGGCCGCTGGCAAGCTCGGTGTGCCGATGTTCGTCAAGCCCGCCAACCAGGGTTCGTCGGTGGGGGTAAGCAAAGTCGGCAGCGAAGCCGAGTACCGCGCTGCCGTTGAACTGGCGTTGGGGTTTGATGAGAAGGTGCTGGTGGAGTCCGCCGTCCAGGGCCGTGAGATCGAATGCGCCGTGCTGGGCAATGACGAGCCCATCGCCAGTGGTTGTGGCGAGATCGTGGTGAGCAGTGGTTTCTATTCCTACGACAGCAAATACATCGATGGCCAGGCCGCCCAGGTGGTGGTGCCGGCGGCGATCAGTCATGACGCCAGCGAGCGGATCCGCAGCCTGGCCATTGAGGCGTTTGAAGTGTTGGGCTGCGCCGGGTTGGCGCGGGTGGATGTGTTCCTGACGCAGGACGGCGAAGTGCTGATCAACGAGATCAACTCACTGCCCGGTTTTACCCGCATCAGCATGTACCCCAAGCTGTGGCAGGCGGCAGGCATGAGCTACAGCGAGCTGGTGAGCCGGTTGATCGAGCTGGCGCTGGAGCGGCATGCGGGGCGCAAGGGCTTGAAGATCAACCGCCAGTGATTGGCCCGAAGCAGTAACGCGATCAGGCGTTACTGAGTACTTCGCGAAAAACGTCCGGCCTTATGGCCGCAATATGCAGTAGCGAACGTGCTGCTCCGGAAGGTGCGCGACGCCCTTGCTCCCATTCTTGAAGGGTTCTTACTGACACGCCCAGAAGCTCGGCAAATTTGGGTTGTGAGAGCCCTGTCTTGCTTCTTGCTTCGGCAGCCTGAGTGACCTCAACGTGCTGCACGGCACCGTAACGTCCCGCTTTGACATCCTGAATGGCTGTGAGTAGTTCTTCGCCTATATTGCGTTTGGCGTCACGTTCCTTCAGTTCTTTATCAGTGAGTGGCATGGTTCATTTCCTTTGCGATTTTGTACAGGATATGTGCCGGAATATTCTCCGTGGCGCTCTTGCCATAAATCAGTAGCGCGACGACTGCTCCGCACTCCAGTTGTGTGGTGTAGATGACCCGCACTGATCCACTTTTACCCCGGCCCTCCATGCTCCAGCGTATCTTTCGGCAACCTCCCGAGCGCGGGATGACATTTCCAGCATCAGGATGGCTGGCGAGAAACGCCATGAAGATACCTTTTTCATCTTCAGTCCAATAGTCAGGCCATTGCCTGCTGAATAGAGGGGATTCTATGAGAGTGAGCACGCGAAATTCTACGTCTTTGACGTAGCCTCTGGCAAGAAAGGGCGGGCCAGAAAATCGCAGGTGAGAAGGGGCTGCTCAAGAAGGTTTCTATCGCAAAAAATGACATGGCACTTTGAGTTCTGGCGCTCTGCGTAGGATTTAAGGCGTAAGGTTGCAGGTCTTTTTTATAAGCCTGTACGAATAGATCAACACCTTAATCACCCAACGCCTCACCTTCACGCCGAGGGTCAGCACCGCCACTGAGCGTCACCTTGCCCTGGGCATCCCGCGTGCGCACGATGGCCTGCACGCCGCTGGTCATCTCGATCTCGCTCAGGGCGTGGCCCTTGTCCTTGAGCGCCTGTTTCAGCGCCGGGCTGAACAGCCCAGCTTCCAACTCGGTAGCACCATTGCGACTGCCGAAGTTAGGCAGGCTGATGGCCGCCTGCGGGTCGAGCTTCCAGTCGAGCATGGCCACCAGGGATTTACTCACGTACTCGATGATCTGCGAGCCGCCGGGGGAGCCGACGGTAGCCAGCAGTTCGCCTGTCTTGCGGTCGAACACCAGGGTCGGCGCCATGGCCGAGCGTGGGCGTTTACCCGGTTGTACGCGGTTGGCCACAGGCTGGCCGTTTTCTGCGGGGATGAACGAGAAGTCGGTCATCTGGTTGTTGAGCAAAAAGCCCTGGACCATCACGTGAGAGCCGAATGCCGCTTCAACCGTGGTGGTCATCGACACGGCGCCGCCCTGGTCGTCCACCGCCACTACCTGTGAGGTGGAGATGCGCAGCGGCGAGCGGTCTGGTGCGTACGCCACCTGAATACCGGCGGGTTGGCCGGGCTTGGCGATGCCCATGCTGCGCTCGCCGATCAGCGTGGCGCGTTGTGCCAGGTAACCTGGCGCGACGAGGCCGGCGACCGGGACGGGGGTGAAGTCTGCATCGGCCACGTACAGCGCGCGGTCGGCAAAGGCCAGGCGCCCGGCTTCGGCGAGCAGGTGCACGGCCTCGGGTGTCGGCTCAAGCCCGGCCGGCGAAACACTCTTGACCGGTGTCATGGGGGCGATGGCCAGGCGTGGGTCGCGGGTTTCCAGCGCCTGCAATGTCCCCAGGATCTGCGCCACGGCAATCCCGCCCGAGGACGGCGGTGGCATGCCGCAGACCTTCCATTGTTTGTAGTCGGTGCACAGCGGTGCGCGCTGCTTGGCGGTGTAGCCCTTGAGGTCGGCCTGGGACAGGCTGCCGGCATTGCGATGGCCCTGTACCTTGCGTGCGATTTCATCGGCAATCGGGCCTTGGTATAGCGCATCCGGCCCTTCCTTGGCGATGCGCTTGAACACCGCGGCCAGTGCCGGGTTTTTCAATCGTGTACCGGTGGCTTTTGGCGAGCCGTCGGCATTCAGGAAGTACGCCGCCATGTCGGGTGATTGCGCGATAAAGCGGTCAGCGGCGATCAAGCTGTGCAAGCGTGGGGAAATGGCAAAGCCTTGCTCCGACAGACGAATTGCCGGCTCGAACAGCTTGGCCCATTGCAGGTGGCCGCTCTTTTTGTGCGCCATCTCCAGGGCGCGCAGTACGCCCGGCGTACCCACCGAGCGCCCGCCAATCTGCGCATCCGTGAACGCCATCGGCGTACCGTCGGCCTTCAGGAACAGACGCTCTGTCGCCCCGGCCGGTGCTGTTTCACGGCCGTCATAAGCCTGCACCTGTTGTCCATCCCACAGCATGATGAATGCACCGCCGCCGATGCCGGACGATTGCGGTTCCACCAGAGTCAATACCGCTTGCATGGCAATCGCCGCATCAATGGCTGAGCCGCCTTGACGCAGCATTTCACGCCCGGCTTCAGCGGCCAGTGGGTTGGCGGCGGCGGCCATATGGCGCTCGGCGTGGCGGGTGCTCAGGTCGGTGCGATAGCCCGAACCCAGCTCTGGCGCCGCAGGCTGTTCGTTGACGGGCGTGTGGCAGGCTGCGAGGGCCAGGGTTGCGGCGATGACTGTCAGGCTGCGGCGGGAAATCAAAAACACGCGCTGAACTCCGTTCATGTTGAGAAGGTGCTGTGGTCCTTGGGCTACTGCGTTTTTTACAGGTAAATTGTGCCTTGCATGTACAGCACGGCCTTGCCGGAAATAATCACCCGGTCACCCTGGAGTTCACAGCGCAACTGGCCCTTACGCTGGCCGCCTTGTTCGGCGCTCAATTGCGACTTGCCCAGGCGCTCGGCCCAGAACGGTGCCAGCGAGGTGTGCGCCGAGCCGGTAACCGGGTCTTCATTGACGCCCACATTCGGGCCGAACCAGCGCGAGACAAAATCAAACCGCGTGCTCTTGGCGGTCACCGCAATGCCGCGTTTAGGCAGGCCCTTGAGTCGCGCAAAGTCCGGTGCCAGGGCCGCTACCTGCGCTTCATCCTCCACCAGCACAATATAGTCGTCGGTGCCAAACACCTCGGCGGTTTCAAGCCCCAGGGCACTCAACATGCCGTGGGGCGGCTCGCAGCGTTCGGGTTTCTTTGCCGGAAAATCCATCGCCAGCTCATCGCCGTTGCGCGTTACCCGCAACTCGCCGCTACGGGTGGCAAAGCGAAGAACCTGCGGGGCGTCCGCCAATTTGTGGATCAATACCCACGCGGCTGCCAACGTGGCATGGCCGCACAGGTCCACCTCAACTTCCGGCGTGAGCCAGCGCAACTCATAGAACTCGCCACGGGGTACAAAGAACGCGGTTTCCGAAAGATTATTCTCGGCCGCGATCTGCTGCAGTTGCTCGTCGGGCAGCCACTCGGTGAGCGGGCACACTGCTGCCGGGTTGCCGCCGAAGGGATGGTGGCTGAAAGCGTCGACTTGGTAGATGTCCAGTTGCATCGGGGGCACTCCGTGTTCAGGGGAGGCTGGACACTAACAGTGGGGTAGGGGGGCGTCAAAATACAGTTAGGGAGTTTTTTGCGCGCATAAAAAAACGGCCTACCTTTCGGTAAGCCGTTTTTAGTACTTGGTGGCTACACAGGGACTTGAACCCCGGACCCCAGCATTATGAATGCTATGCTCTAACCAACTGAGCTATGTAGCCAAGTGGCGCGCATTATTCGCTTGGAACGGCAATGCGTCAAGCGTTTTTGTAGAATTTTTTTCTACGCTTTCAACTGTTTAAGCCAAAGCGCTGGTTTTGGCGACGGGCGGTGACGAATGCGTTGTGGATGAGGGGAGTGGAAGCGCTTGGCGTCTTCGAAGGTTTACTCGCAGGCCATGTCCGACAATGTTGGGCAGATATCCCTGTCGCCCAACACGTGACTGGCTAACTCAACTTACCGATGCAGTGGGGGGTGGGTGACGCGCTTGAGCTGTTCGCGGGCCCGTGACAAGCGCGAGCGCACGGTGCCGATAGGAATGTCCAGTACATCGGCGGTGTCCTGGTAACTGCCGTCGGTTTCCAGCGAGGCGTACAGTGTTCTGCGCATCTCGGTCGGCAAGTGGTCAATCGCACTCAGGGTATTTTCCAAGCGCCGGTTGACTTCGAACTCCCAGTCCAGGCTGTGGTTTTCTTCATGGCCATGCCACAGCGACTCGTCGAATTCGCAATGTGCAGGCTTGGCATACAGGCGCCGGAAGTGATTGCGGATCAGGTTCTGCGCGATGCCGCACATCCAGGTACTGAGTGTCGCGGTACCACTGAAACGTTCGCGATTGCGCCAGGCCTCCAGGTAAGTCAATTGCAAAAGATCATCCGCGTCTTCCGGGTTCAGGACCCGTTTGTGAATGAAACGGCGAAGTTTTTTCTGTTGATCGTCTGTCAGATGGAGCATGAATTGAGGCGAACTGCCACCAAGGTGAACGAGGGCTTCAATAGGGATATTCATGATTTTTCCTTAAGGTAGACGCAGTCGAAATAGTTTCGGCGGTTACCTCTTTTGCACTGCCTGTGCCAAAGGAGAATCATTGTGTAACCATATGATTTATATAAATAAATACGTTATGGTCGTGGTGGTTTTGTGCAGTAATTTGCAAAAGGCACCAGGGACCTGTGCGGGTTTTTTCATCTTGTTGGATGAGTGAGTTTCAGTGGAACCATCTGGGCGGGCCTGACCACATATGGACACTCTCTTCCTGTACTGGCCTGCCCATGAAAGTCGAATCTACCAACGAAGTGCCAATGACCCCGCGGGTGGAACTCCCCACCGCTAGCCCGGCCGCCAAACCTGAGCCAGGCCAAGGTGTCGATGATCTTTCTCTGCACTTCAGTCAGGAGGTGGAATCCAGCAGTCGTACGTTGGATAAGCGTGTAATTGACGTGCGTGTGCCTCCTGTCCAGGTGCTCGCGCAGCTCTATGAGCAGTTGGGGCATCCGGCCCAGGAAAGCTTTGCCGCGGTAGTACGTCGAATCAGGCAGAAATTACTCACGCAACCCAGCATCGATACATTGCTGGAGCTCACTGGCGGTGATCCGGCGCGCACCTTCGTGGTACTCAAGGCGGTGTGCGGGCAGGCCGAGGCCGACGTGCGCAACTCCGAAGCCGACCTGGCGCGGGATGCAATTGCCAAGCTGGAGATCCGCTTCAAAGGGGAGATTCAGGCGGGCCTGAATATTGCCATGGCCTTGCATAAGAAGAGTGGCGATCCAGAAGAGCTCCAGGCGCTGCGCGCGCTCTATTACGCCAGTGTGGTGACACGGCAATCCCTGGCGACCATGATGCACGCGCTGCTCGGCATCTACAGTGACGACCGTTTTGCACATGGGTTGAAAATGATGTCCAGCGCCCTGACGGCCGACATTGCCGCCCATGTGTCTTCCGTCCCTACGGCAATGTTGCGCACCTTGCTGACAGGACTGGGCAAATGCGGCGCATTGAGCGGGGTGTTATGCAGCTGTCGTGAGCTGATTCAGAACCTTGCGATCGAAATGCATGCGGTAAGCCTGCTGCGACGCATGCTGGGTTATGCCGACACCGGCATCGTGACAAATGAAGTCATGCGCCTGGCTGAAGATATGGGGGGCAGCACATCAAAACTCGTGTCTCTCAATGCGCTTTATAAGCTGTTTCAAAAGTTGCCCGAGGCCTTGTGGCCGGATAGCAAATCACGCCAAGAGGCGCTGCACAATTTTCTGCTGGTGATGGACGAGCTTGCCCGCCTCGAACGCATACGCCCTGGTTTTCCTAATTCGACTATCCTGGCGTGAGCGTGCTGTCCACCCTCAACGGTGTACTGCTCAAGGTGGCGCAGCGTGCCGAGGTCTTGGGCGCGGTGGTGATCATGGCCATTGTGTTCATTTTCATCGTGCCGCTGCCTACCTGGCTGGTGGACATTCTGATTGCGCTGAATATCTGTATTGCCTGCCTGTTGATCATGCTCGCGCTTTACTTGCCCGGGCCTTTGGCGTTCTCTTCCTTCCCGTCGATTTTGTTGCTGACCACCATGTTCCGCCTGGCGTTGTCGATCGCAACGACGCGCTTGATCCTGCTCGAACAGGACGCCGGCGATATCGTTGAGGCCTTCGGCAATTTCGTAGTGGGCGGCAACCTGGCTGTTGGGATGGTGATCTTTCTGATCCTGACCCTGGTCAACTTTCTGGTGATCACCAAGGGCTCTGAGCGGGTTGCCGAAGTGGCGGCGCGCTTCAGCCTGGACGCAATGCCGGGCAAGCAGATGTCCATCGACAGTGACTTGCGTGCCGGCTTGATTGACGGCGTGCAAGCGCGGGACAAGCGTGAGCAGTTGTCCCGCGAGAGTCAGCTGTTCGGGGCCATGGATGGTGCCATGAAATTCGTCAAGGGGGATGCCATCGCGGGGTTGATCATCGTTGTGGTCAACCTGTTGGGCGGCTTCTCCACAGGTATGTTCCAACATGGCTTGAGCGCCGCCGACTCAATGGCGCTGTATTCGGTGCTGACGATTGGCGATGGTCTGATTGCGCAGATACCGGCGCTGTTGATCTCTCTCACCGCCGGCATGATCATTACCCGCGTGGCACCGGAAGGGCGCAAGGGCATCACGAACATGGGCGCCGAGATCGCACGCCAGATGACCAGTGAGCCCAAGAGCTGGATGATCGCCTCGGTGGCCATGCTTGTGTTTGCGATCGTGCCTGGCATGCCGACCCTGGTGTTTATTCTGCTGGCGATGATGACCGGCGCCTTGGGTTATTACCTCGACCGTCGGCGCCGACGTGAAGCGCAGCCAGAAGCCGAAGCCGTCGAAGCCGTGCGGCCTGAAGAAAATGGCAAAGAGGATCTGCGCGGGTTTGATCCGTCCCGGCCCTATCTGCTGCAGTTTCCCTCGGCTTTGCGCGGCACGCCTGAGGTGACCGATCTTATTCACGGAATCCGTCAGGTTCGAAATTCCCTGGTTGCCAATATTGGCCTGACGTTGCCGCCGTTTGAAGTCGAGATCGATGACTCGCTGGACGATGATGAAATGCGCTTCTGCGTCCATGAGGTACCCATGGTCAAGGCGTCGGTGGTCCAGCACGTTGCCGTGGAGCGCAGCGCCCTGACGGTTGAGCCTGAGCATGGCGTACCGGGATTGGCCGAGCGCAATGAACAGGATTGGCTCTGGCTGCCACCCGACGACCCACTGCTCAATGACGCGCAGTTGGAGCGCTTCACGGCGACGAGCCTGATCGTCGACCGCATGAAGAAGGCGATGATGCTCAGTGGGCCGCAGTTCCTGGGGATTCAAGAGAGCAAGTCGATCCTCAGTTGGCTTGAGAACAACCAACCCGAGCTGGTGCAGGAACTGCAACGCATCATGCCGATCTCGCGCTTTTCGGCGGTGCTGCAACGCCTGGCCAGCGAAGGGGTTCCGCTGCGCGCCGTGAGGTTGATTGTCGAATCGCTGATCGAATATGGCCAGCACGAACGCGAGCCGGAAGCACTGGCTGACTATGCGCGCATTGCCCTCAAGTCGCAGATCTACCACCAGTACAGCGAGGCCGATGGGCTGCATGCCTGGCTGTTGTCACCGCATACCGAAAACATCCTGCGCGAGGCGCTGCGCCAGACCCAGACCGGGGTGTTCTTTGCACTCGACGGCGATAATAGCGCTGCGCTGGTCAACCTGCTCAACCAGGCCTTCAGCGCACGGGCAAAAATAAAAAGTGTGTTGTTGGTGGCGCAGGATTTGCGCAGCCCCTTGCGCACCTTGTTGCTTGAGGAGTTCAACCATGTGCCGGTGTTGTCTTTCGCCGAGCTGGGGAGCACTTCCAAGGTCAAGGTGCTGGGGCGTTTTGACCTTGGCCAGGATGAGTTGATGCACGGGACATTGGCATGAACACAGCGCTACTTGCAGAGTACGGGGGGACGTACTGATGTTCGAACTCCGAGTGTTGGATGGTTTGCATCAAGGGGCCGCGCTGCCTCTGTTTGGTGAGCAGTGGAGCCTTGGCGCCAACGCGGACGCTGATCTCTTGCTGGATGATCCCGGTATCGCCGAGCACCACGCGCGCCTGCTATTGCTCGAAGGGCGCTGGTCGGTGCAGGCTGAAGCGGGGCTGCTAAAAAACGGCGATGGGCAAATGTTGGCGCAGATCGGCGATCTGGCACTCAACACGCCGTTTATGATTGGCCCCGTCAGCTTGTGTGTCTGCCCTGCCGATCATCCTTGGCGGCAGGCATCGGTGCTCAAGCCGCCCCGGCCGGCAACGGAGCCCTTTCCCCAGGCGCCATTGCCGCTGACGCTGTCTTCCATTCCCTTGTTGCAGCAAAAACGCTTGGTCAGCCTGGTTCTGCTATGCGCCGTGATCATCGCTGCGGTCGGCATTATCTTCAGCGGTGAGCGTGAGGCCCAGGCATCGCTGATGCCGGCGGTCATTCAGAAACCCGGGTTGGACTCACCCGCTGAGGTGCGTCAGCAACTCATGAAGATGCTCAACGAACGTGAATTGCTCCAGCGCGTCAGCTTGCAGATCGTCAATGGTCAGATTGCCCTCAATGGTGTTGTTTCCCAGGATGAAGTGGAACTGATTGCGCGCATGCTCGACCGTTTTGCCGAGCAATTCGACACTGTGGTGCCGGTGCTCAGTCGCGTACGGGTACGCGAAGGCAGGTTACCGTTCAAGATCTCGCAGATAGTGGGTGGCCCGAATGGCCACGTGGTGCTGGAGGAAGGAAGC
Source organism: Pseudomonas sp. MF6767 (assembly GCF_016405475.1). Taxonomy (NCBI): domain Bacteria; kingdom Pseudomonadati; phylum Pseudomonadota; class Gammaproteobacteria; order Pseudomonadales; family Pseudomonadaceae; genus Pseudomonas; species Pseudomonas sp. MF6767. The sequence continues at coordinate 44,468 of NZ_JAEKCY010000007.1, forward strand.
CGCTTATTCGTGGGTGATGAAGTGGATGGCCTGCGCCTGGTTCTGATCGATAACAGCAAAGTGGTTTTTGACGGCGAGCAACGCTATGAGGTGGGCTGGTGAAGGGGTCGCTGCAGGAGCGTCTGGAGGCCTGGCAACTGAACCAGTCACAGGCGTTGAGCAGTTTCGCGCCGGTGACAATGCTCGGTCGTATCCAGCGCGTGAACGGCATGCTGCTGCAGTGCCGGTTGCCGCAGGCACGTATTGGTGACCTATGCAAAGTCGAAAAAGGGCCGGGCGACTACATGCTCGCCGAGATCATCGGGTTCGATCAGCGCGATGCGGTGCTCAGTGCCCTGGGCAACCTTGAAGGCGTGCGCGTAGGCGCCAGCGTCGAGCGGTTGGGGGTTCCGCATCAGGTCCGGGTCGGTGATGAGTTGTTGGGGCAGGTGCTGGATGGTTTTGGCCGCCCGATTGCGGGCGATGGTGTGAGCGCGTTCGTGGAAGCGGACACCCCTGGGGCGACCACAGTGTTATGCGAGGCGCCTCTTCCTACCGAACGGCCGCGGATCAACCGCGCACTGGCTACGGGGGTGCGCTCGATTGATGGCCTGATGACTCTGGGGGAGGGCCAGCGTGTCGGGCTGTTTGCCGGAGCCGGTTGTGGCAAGACCACCTTGTTGGCCGAAATCGCCCGTAACGTGGAGTGCGATGTGATCGTATTCGGTCTCATCGGGGAGCGGGGCCGGGAACTGCGCGAGTTTCTCGATCATGAACTGGATGAGCAGTTGCGTGCCAAGGCCGTGTTGGTGTGTGCAACCTCCGACCGCTCAAGCATGGAGCGCGCGCGTGCTGCGTTCACGGCAACTGCGCTGGCCGAAGGTTTCCGGCGCAAGGGCCAGAGGGTGCTGTTGCTGATCGACTCTCTGACCCGTTTTGCCAGGGCCCAACGTGAAATCGGCTTGGCTGCCGGTGAACCCTTGGGGCGCGGTGGTCTGCCGCCGTCGGTCTACAGTTTGCTGCCACGTCTGGTGGAGCGTGCCGGCTTGACCCGTGAAGGCGTGATCACGGCCATCTATACAGTGTTGATCGAACAGGACTCCATGAACGATCCGGTAGCGGATGAGGTGCGCTCTCTGCTCGACGGTCATATCGTCCTGTCGCGCAAGCTGGCCGAGCGCGGCCATTACCCGGCGGTCGATGTCCTGGCCAGCCTTTCGCGGATTCTAAGCAATGTTGCCGAGCCCGTGCATATCCGTGCCGGCACGGCGCTACGACGCTTGCTGTCGGCTTACCAGCAGATCGAGCTGATGCTCAAGTTGGGGGAATATCAGCCCGGCAACGATGCACTCACCGACCTGGCTGTTGACAGTCGGCAGGCGGTAGATGGCTTTCTGCGCCAGGACTTGCGCGAACCTTCGCCGCTTGCCGCCACCATGGACCAATTGGCTGAGCTGACCGCCCATGTCCCATTCTGAAGTGTTACCGGCTGAAATCGATACCCTGCGACGTTTGCGCCGACACCGTGCAGACCGCGCCGAGCGTGCGCTGCGTGAGGCAAAAAGGGCGCAGCAAGCGCTGGTCGCGCATATCCGGGAAGCGCAGGAAATCCTCGAGCAAACCCGCCTGGAAGAGGCCCGGCAATGCGCGCAGCTGTTGAGTCAGCACCAGGGGCAGGTGGTGACGTTCAAGGCGCTGAAAAACTGGAGTGCCAAGGAGCGGCAATTATCGGCGGGTACCCGGCGTGAAGAAGGCCACTTGTTGCAACTCCAAGAGCAGCAGCAAGAGCGGGCTGCACGGGTCGGCCAGGCGCAGAAACACGTCACCTTGTGCTTGCGCCAGGTAGAAAAAATACAAGAGTTATCTGAGTTACTGAGGCAGGAGCCGATATGAAACAGGTTTCAGTTAGTCCGCCTGAACGTCAGCGTCCGCGCGAGTCTCGCGATGATCGTGCACCTGAATTCGGTACCCTGGTGCCTTGGGAGCAAGGGCGATTGTTCGCCCGGTTGTTTGACGATGGGGGCCAGGACAGCGGGGGATATGGAGCGTCTCTGAATGGAATCAAAGCCTCGGGCGATGTCGCCATGATCGGGGCACTGACCGAGCAGTTGGCGCCGCGAATGCTCGTTGGTTCGCAATGGCCGTTGATGGCTGTTTTTCACCTGGGCCGCCTGGGGCGGATCAACGCCAGTATCCGCCGGGAGCAGGGGGGCTGGAACGTCGAGCTGCATGCAGAGCAAGACAATACGGTGCACTGGCTCAGTGGTGTACGCCAACAATGTGAGCAACGGTTGGCGCAGAGCCTGCGCCAGCCTGTCAGTTTGTATCTGGCAAAATCGACGTAGGCATGATGCTGCCACCTTTGATACTTCCCAGATTCAAAACCGATATTGCGGTTGCCCGGCAGCGCTTGGGGCAAGGGTTGTGTATGCCGTTCGAGGTCGCTGGGTCGAGTGGCGAGTTGAGAATGGAGCCTGGTACTGCTCCTGTGGGCATCCAGCCGCTCTGCTTCGAAACCGCCTGTGGCGTCTTGGCCTTCAGTGAGCCAGGACCACAGTTCAGCTTGATGGGTGAATGCCCCGTGACGCTCGAGCAGGCCGGGAATGATCCGGACGCCTGGTTCTGGGAGTTGTTCCAGCATCATCTGAGCCCTCAGGTGCAGGCGTTGTTTGGGTACCTGCGTTTGCTGCCAGGCGCTCGCCCCATGAACTTTGGTTGTCGACTCTGCGTGACGCTTGGGGCCTCTCGCGTGGCGGGCTATCTGTGGCTGTCTGTCGAGAGCTTTCTGGCGCTATGCAAGGCGGGGCCGTGGCGATCCAGGGCTGAGCCGATGCCGGCGCAGTTTCGGCTGGCGGTTGACGTAACGCTTGGGCACCTGCGGTTGTCCATGCACCAGTTGCGCGGCTTGCGGACTGGTGACGTGCTGGTGCTTGAGCGAGCCTTTTTCAGTGCGTCGGGAACCGGCCACGTGCAGGTTGGCAAACAGCGCCTGGTGGGCTGGATCGACGCTGAATCCGGGCCGATGCGCCTGACCCTTACTTCTATCGAGGATATGTTTGTGGATGAGGATTTTGCAACACAGCCCTACTCAGAGCATGAGGATGAAACAGCGGTGATGGATGTGTTCGGGCATGAACCATTCGACGAGCTGAGCATGGCGCTCAATGTACGGTGCGGTACGCTGAACCTGACCCTCGGCGAATTACGCAACCTTGCGCCCGGCGCGGTGTTGGGGGTTGCCGGCTATGCCCCCGGCACTGCCGGTCTCTATTACGGCGACCGCCCCCTCGGCCTGGGCCAGTTGGTTGAAGTGGACGGGCGACTGGGGCTGCAGATGTCTCGCGTGATCTTTTCTCGATGAATAGTTTCCAGGGAATAGATCCGGTCGTCCTGGCAATATTTCTTGGGGCACTGTCGTTGATGCCCATGCTGTTGGTCGTCTGCACGGCGTTCCTGAAGATCGTGATTGTGCTGATGATCACCCGCAATGCCATCGGTGTGCAGCAGGTGCCTCCGGGCATGGCCATCAATGGTATTGCCCTGGCGGCAACCCTGTTCATCATGGCGCCTGTAGGCTATGAGATGGCCGAGATCGTCAAGGTGTCGCCCCTGGACCTGACCAGCGTAGGCGCACTCCAACAGACGGGAATGGAGGCGATCAAACCATTGCGCACCTTCATGCTGCGCAACAGTGACCCGGATATTCTTACCCACCTGTTGGAAAATGCCATGCGCATGTGGCCGGCGCAGATGGCGCAGGAGGTCCAACGTGAGGACCTGATCCTGCTGGCGCCGGCCTTTGTGCTGTCACAGTTGCAGGCGGGGTTCGAAATCGGCTTCCTGATCTATATCCCTTTCATCGTGATTGACCTGATCGTTTCCAATCTCCTCTTGGCTTTGGGTATGCAAATGGTCTCGCCCATGACCATTTCCCTGCCGCTCAAATTGCTCTTGTTCGTGATGGTCTCCGGGTGGTCGCGGTTGCTCGACAGCCTGTTCTTTTCCTATCTCTGAGTGACCTATGGAACCCATCGTACTGTTCAAGCAGGGCATGTTGCTGGTAGTCATGCTGACGGCGCCGCCGCTGATCGTGGCGGTGGTGGTGGGGGTCATGACCTCCCTGGTGCAGGCGCTGATGCAGGTACAGGACCAGACGTTGCCCTTCGGTATCAAGCTGGTGGCAGTGGGGATCACCCTGATCATGACCGGTCGCTGGATCGGTGTGGAGTTGATCCAGTTGATGAACTTGACCTTTGACATGATCGGTCGATCGGCCCTGCACTGAGGTCTGCCTGTGCTGTTATATCTTGAGTATTTGCCCTCCCTGCTGGTCGCCATGGCGCGTATCTACCCCTGCGCTTTCCTCGTGGCGGCATTCTGTTTTCAACATATACGCGGCATGCTGCGGCATACCATTGTGGTGGTCATGGCACTGCTGCCTGCACCTGCCATTCATGTCATGCTGGAGGGCCAGGAACACTCGGCGCTGATGCTCGGAGGGCTGGTCCTCAAAGAGTTGGCCCTGGGGTTATTGCTGGGCGTGTTGCTGTCGATGCCGTTCTGGCTGTTCGAGTCGGTCGGGGCGTTGTTGGATAACCAGCGGGGAGCTTTGGCCGGTGGTCAGCTCAACCCCTCGCTTGGGCCAGACGCGACGCCGGCCGGGCATCTGTTCAAACAATTGGCGATTTTTTTGCTGATGGCCAGTATGGGCCTCGGGGCGTTGACGCAGGTGATCTGGGACAGCTATCTGCTCTGGCCACCGACGGTGTGGTTTCCACTGCCCGCTGCCGATGGGTTCGATGTATTTGTCGGCCTGCTTGGCGATACCTTCACGCACATGATGCTCTACGCTGCCCCCTTTATTGCGGTGCTGCTGTTGCTGGAGTTCGGCATCGCGCTGCTGGGGGTCTACAGTCAGCAATTGCAAGTGAGTACGCTGGCGCCGCCCCTCAAGAGCCTGGCGGGTATCGGTGTGCTGTTGTTGTATTTTGCGTTGCTGCAGGACCTGATCGTCGGGCGCATGGGCTTGCTTAAAGACCTCAAGCACTCCCTGGGCGTGTTCTTCAAGGTCTCGCTGTCATGAGTGATTCGGGGGAAAAGAAGCACCCCGCATCAGCCAAGAAGCTGCGTGATCAGCGTAAGAAAGGCCAAGTCGCCCAAAGCCAGGATGTGGGTAAGCTACTGGTGCTGACAGCCATCAGCGAAATCGCCTTGTTCACCGCCGAGAGCAGCCTGCAACGTTTCCAGCAGTTGATGCTGCTGCCGATCACGCGTCTGTCCTTGCCTTTCCCGCAGGCGCTGGAAGAAGTGATGGTCGAAGGTTTGATGTTGTTTTTCTCCTTCGCCCTGTTGATGGCCGCGGTGGCGATTATCACGAAGCTGGTCAGCAGTTGGATGCAGTTCGGGATTCTGTTCGCGCCGGACGCCTTGAAGCTCGACTTCAATCGTCTCAACCCGCTCAGCCAACTCAAGCAAATGTTTTCTGCCCAGTCGGTAATGAACCTGTTGATGAGCATCGTCAAGGCCACACTGCTGGGCCTGATCCTGTACGTGGTGATCTGGCCTTCCCTGGGGGCGTTGATCAATATGGCCACCAGCGATCTGCAAAGCTACCTCCTGGGATTGATCGCCCTGTTCCGCTATCTGCTGCATGCCTGTCTCGGGTTATTGCTGGTGCTGGCGCTTATCGACCTGGCGATGCAGAAATACTTCTTTGCCAAGCGCATGCGCATGACCCAGGTCGAGGTCATGAAAGAGTACAAGGACATGGAGGGCGATCCCCACGTGAAGGGGCAGCGCCGCGCCCTGGCGCAGCAATTGGCCCAGGAGGAGCCGAAGGTCAAGCTGCCCAAGCTGGAGGAGTCCGATATGCTGGTGGTCAACCCGACGCACTTTGCCGTGGCCTTGTATTACCGCCCCGGCAAAACGCCGCTGCCCCTGCTGGTGAGCAAAGGGACTGATGATGACGCCCGTGCGTTGATCGCTCGCGCCAAAGCGGCTGATGTACCGGTGATCCAGTGCGTGTGGCTGGCCCGTACGCTGTATACGAACAAGCTGGGGGCGACAATTCCTCGTGAAACCCTGCAGGCCGTGGCATTGATCTACCGCACCCTGCGCGAGCTTGATGATGAGGCCAAGCGTGAAACCCTGGAATTGCCGGAGCTTGATCTGCGTTGATCAGCGCCGGGTACGCGCATCCAGGGTTTCAAGGTTGGCCAACGACAACATTCGGCTGAGGAGCCTGTCGAGCAGGTTGGGCTGTGGGGGCAGTGCATGCCAGATCACCAGCGCGTCCTGGGCGTCAATGTAGATAAAGCAGCCATCGAATGCCACGGCCTGCTCGAAACGCCGCTCCAGCGCGTTCTGCAATTGTGAAGCTTGCAGCGCCTCGCGAGCCACGTGCAGGGCCAGACCCTGACGGGTTCCGGCTTGCATGTTGCTGGCTGTTACCCCCGGGCCAAGCGTCAGGTGGGCGGCAGAGCCGCCCACCAGGCTGTCGAGGAAGACCTGGCGTTCATCGGCCGGGGTTCCCTGGGCGCTCATCGTTCCAGCGACACCGTCTGATAGTCCGGACGCTCTCCGGCAGGGCCGGGTTCGACGCGCGTTTGTGAAGGCCACCAAATCACCAGCTTGTCCTTGGACGATTGCGGACGTGAGCAGGAGTCGCCCTTGCAGGTGGGCGTACAACCGGCGACGAGCAGCGCCGCGCCGATCAGGGTGACGTACAGCGAGCGATGTTTCATGGTTTGGCCTTTTGAGTTGGAGTGATCAGGGAGGGACGGGGCACGCTGATGTGTTCATCCTTGACCACCGGGCGCATGGCGATAAACACTTCTGCTTCCTCGCCCGGCTTGAGCCAGGCGCGGGGCCAGACACTCACGGCCAGGGTTTGCGAAGTACTGCATTCCTTTTCGTCGATGCGCACATTGCGATTGAACTGGTTGCGCAGCACCACCACGGCTACGTTGTACTGCGGGCCGGCGTACCACTGGCTGCGCTCGGTGTTCAGCGCCAGCAAGTTGCGGGTACTGCACAAGGTGTTCAGCCCCAGGGGCATCGGCGCTACCTTGAAGGCTTTGGGCACTTGCCCGGTGACCAGGTGCGCCAGGGTACTGATAATGTCGCTGCGCTTGATCACTGGCTGGTGAGGGTCGTAGCGCCTGGCCAGGGGGGTGAGAGCGGCTTGCAATTCGACCTGGTCTGCCTGGGGCAGGTAGCGTGACGGGTCGGTCTGGTCGCCGATAACGCGTGGCGTGAGGATAAATAGACGTTCGCGCCGATTGTTCTGTCGTTCAGTGGAGGAAAACAACGCCTTGCCCAACAGCGGAATATCCCCCAGCAGGGGTACTTTGCTGTGCTTGTCGGTGCTTTCGGTGACGTGGAAACCACCGACCACGAGCGAACGTTTTTCGGCCATGATGGCTTGGGTGCTGACTTTGCCTCGGCGTACATCGAAGCTACCGGGAGTAGGGTTGGCCTCTTCGAAGTTACCGTCCTCGATATCTACCAACAGCTGAATCTGATGGCCACCACGGCTCGTGATGACGCGGGGCACGACCTGGAAGCTGGTACCCACGGTGATCGGTAAAATCGTAGCGTTCTGCCGACCGCGAGTCAGGTATTGGGTCCGGTTGAAATCAATTACCGCTGGCTGGTTTTCCAGTGTCAGGACTGACGGATTGGACACCATGGTTGCCAGGCCCTTGGCTTCCAGCGCGCGTATCTCCGCGTCGAAACGACCGCGGTTTTCAATTGTCAGCTGAGCGTTGCCGGAAATCATGTTGGCTGCGCCACTGAAGCGACTGTTCTGAAAGCCCCATCTCACCCCGAATTCGCGCAGTTGCGTGCGCTCGATGTCGAGGATGATGGCATCGATTTCCACCAGTTTGCGTGCCACGTCGAGCTGGGTGATCAGTTCGCGATACATTGCCTGCCGTTCCGGCACGTCATAAATCAGGATGGCGTTATTGCGCAAGTCGGCTTCGACGCGGATACGGGCAGGGCTGAGGGGGACCCGCCGGGTGATTGACATGCCCGTATCGGTCGAGTCGTTCAACCCGGTTGTCGGCGTGGAGCCGAGCATTTGCCCCAGCAACGGGTTGCTCAAGCGTGGCACCACCGGTGTGATGAACAGGGGCTGGGTGATGGAGCGTTGAGACTGCGCCGAAGACGATGAGGGTGAGCGCGGTTCCAGGAGCCCTCTTAGCATGGTGGCTACACCGGGGATGATGATTTTTTCGTTGCGATATTCCATTTGGCGATCCGCCGCGCTGGCGAATTTCAGTGGATAGCTCAGCACGCTCTGTTTTTCATCCGTAGAACGGCGCTGGCTGCTGAAGCGTTTGATCTGTTCGATATAAACCTTCGGGCCGGAGACCAGCACAACACCGTCTTCCGGCAACTCGCCCCAGCCGAAACGACTGTCGAGCAAGCCTATATCGGTCAGCGCTTGTTTGAGGTCCGCGATGGTCTCGGAGGAGACTTCCAGGCGCGCGGATTCTTGCTGGTCCAAGGTGCTGATATAGAGGGTGTTGTTATACATATACCATTGGAAACGGTGTTCGACCCCCAACCGGTCGAGCAATGATTGCGGCGTATTTGCGCGTATCTTGCCGTTGACGTTACCTTCGAGCAGGCCCTCGACCTGGAGCTGAGTACCAAATGTCTGGGCAAAATCCTCCAGCACTTCGCGCACTGGCTTGTGCTGGGCTTCATAAGCGTAGGCCGTGTTCTTCCACTCAGGAGGTATTGCGGCCAGCGCGCTATCCAGTGGTAGCAGCCACCCAGGCAGCATAATGAGCCAACACCAGGCGGCGCGGGGAGTAAAAGCAGGTACGTGAGGGCGCAAGCGTTTGTGCTTGTCGTTTTTATCAGGCATGGGAAAGTCTCTGGTTAGTACGGTGTCGAGCGCAGCGACGTGGATATGAATGTGCGTACAGGCCGCGCCTGGCGCGCGACGACGGCGCGCCAGGTGTCGCGTTGGTTGAGGAGGGACTCGAGACACTTCGCCAGCGCTTCGCCGTGCCCCCTCTCCACGCATTGAATAAGCCAAAGCGCACCGGTGGTCGGCGCCAATGCAACTGCACCGTGAAAATAGCTCAGGCTAGGGCCTCCCAGGCGCATCCAGGTGCGCAACTGGGCTTTGTGATCGCCCGCCTGGGTCAACTGGACCTTTACCAGCAGTCTGTTCGAAACGCGTTGAAAGATGATTTCGTCGTCGCTCTCAAACAAGGTGAGCTGCTCTTCGTGGCCATTCAGCCAACCGGCAAGGAGTGCTTGCAACTTATTGCACGCCATCCAGCGCTGTTTTGAGCAGTGTATGTCTGGAGCGCGTGTGTTCGTTGAACGCGATGACTGAGAGCTTCTGTTGTTTCATGAGGTTGCTGAAGTAATCGATATCTGCATCGAGCGCTTCCGGATCTTTATAGGCCGTATTCACCCGCTTGATATCAGCCTGAACTTGCCTCAATAGATGGTTTTTCAGGTTTCCGTGAAAGTCCATGATTTTTACTCCAGATGTGTCTGAACTGTGTGGCGGGTTGTTTGCCACCAGTTCCATCGGAAGAAATTTTTTTAAAGATATCGCCCGCCTCTACCGCTATGTCCCTACAAGTTTGTAAACAATATTTCTCGCATCGAGGCCCAGTCGATCCGAAAATCGCCTTCATCTGTTTCCAGTAGCAGCGATTGAGGTTTGACCTGGTCATCGGGGCGAAGCTTCCAAGGTGTAGAGCCCAGCTGGACCAAGGCTTGGGCTATCTGCTCATGCTCGAGCGGGTTGCAAACCAGGGTGGCCTTCATAGGTGGAATTTGCGTCGTTACCAACTGTTTGACCAATGCCGAAAGGCGCTTTGGGGGAGGCACTTCCTCCAACAGGCAGTGGAAGGCTCGGTTGGCGATGGATGTTGCGTAGTGTTCGAGGTTGTCACACATCGCCTTGCGTTGGCGCTCCCACGCACTGAGTTGCGCGTGGGCGCGTGACCAGAAGTCGAGGCGGGCCTGCTCAAGCATTTCTTCACGATGCTCAACCGCCTGGCGCAGCAGCTCTTCAGCTTGGGCCCGTGCGCTATCTAGCAACTGCGCGGACTGAAAGCAATCGGCGAGCATCTCCCGGGTAATCAGTACTTTTGGCTGCCCGGAAGCGCCGTCGTGCAATTCGATTTTGCGTTGGGTCAACATAGACAATGCTCTGGTGTGTTGCCGTTAACGACGAGTTGTTTCACTACCCGTTGCGTCGATACGCCAGACAATCGCCTGCCACAGCGTATTGAGCCGGCCATGCGCATCGTCAAATGGCAGGTGTGTGGTTTCAAGTGCCTGCACCCGGTCAGGCGGCAAGCGCAGACGAAGGCGTTGCCAGACAGCAGGCTCGACCCAGGCCCTCAGCAATTGCATTGGATCATCCTCCGGCTGCAACAGGGCGTCAGGGTGTAGCGCCTTGGCAAGGCGCTCACACCACTTGCGGTGTTCATCGCACAAGGGGCTGTCGAGGTTGGGATGGCACGTAAGCTCCAGCAGTGCTATCGCCAGATCGAACTGCTCCCGTGAAGCCAGGGCCAAACCAAGCACCGTTGCACAGGGAGGGGGAGGCAGGCATGGCTCGATGCCCAACGCTGCGCACGCCAGCGCGGGTTGGCTGCGGCACAAGGCGGGTACTGCGTGGTAGGCGTGAGCGCTGGGCGCGTCCGGGTGCGAAAACTGCCACGGACTGGCCCACCATTGGGCCCAGGCCAGATGATCACTCATTCGCTAGAGGCGCTGGGGCGACAGGTTCCTGCCTGGATCGTTGGCTTCGTATGCGCCAGAACAGCGCCAAGGCGAGTGTCAGTATCGCGCCGATAACCAGAGCGCTCATAGCGGTACGCCAAAAACCGACGTCTTCCTCAGGGATCAGGAACGGACCGAAGTAGCTCAGGCGTTGTTGTTCCTGGTAAGCCGTTGCCGGTACAAAAACCACCGTGAGCTTCTGCGCGTTATCCAGTGCAGTGGTCATGCCAGGAATACTACTGGATACCATCCTGCGTACGCGCGCGCGGATGCTGTCGGGCTCCAGTCGTGGGTCATGTTTGATGAACACTGAGGCGGAGGCGGGTTGGACGGGCTCACCGGGAGCCACGCGTTCGGGCAGCACCACGTGCACACGAGCGACGATGACCCCATCGATGTTTGACAGGGTCGCCTCCAACTCCTGGGACAGGGCATAGATATACCGGGCACGCTCTTCCAGTGGCGTAGAGATGACGCCCTCCTTGCGGAAGGTGTCCCCCATCGTGGCACGGGCGACCTTGGGCAATCCGACCGCTTCCAGTGTGCGAACGGCGCGGCTGATATCGGCTGCATTGACACGCACCACGACGCCGTCCTTGGCAGGCACTTTTTGTGCGCGTATGTGTTTGTCAGCCAGTTCCGCGATGACCTCATTGGCATCCTGCTCGGAGAGTTGGCGATGCAGTTCGACACTTTCGCCGCAGCCGCCCAGCATCAGCGCCAGCGAGAAAACTAATCCGACGGATAGAAAACGAGTCATTTTTTCCTACTGCAGGTTGCTGATTTTTTCTAGGCATTGCGCGCCCTTGCCGACGCACTTCACCAGGGTTTGGGTCAGTAGAATGGAGTCTGAAAGATTGGGGGTGTAGTTGAGCCGATTTTTTTCTTTGAACTCATTGTTGAAGTCCTTGAGACCTCGACTCATACCACTTTTAGCCTTGTCCAAATACTGCAAAGCGTCGGTCAGTGCGTTCGAGGATGGCGTGGCGGTAACCCGTTGCATCGAGGGGGCCAATAACGCGCTGAAAAAGCTCGCATCTTCGCTGTGGTGCGTAGGTTGGGTAGGGGACCTGTGGGCTGTAAGGCCGTTTTGATATTCGCGTAATACGTCGACTTCTTCTATTTGCATATGGACCTCTAAGGGGAAACCCGCCCTTTGATGACCAAGGGCGGTGAAGCTATTTAACGCAGCGCGTCGTTGTTCTTTTTCTGCTCACTGATCCTGAACGCCTCATTGCTTTCTTTCATGGATTCGCGAAGCAGTTGCTTCCTTTCTGCCTTAAGGTCTGCGTTTTCGCCACCGGTGACCGGGGGGTGGTAGCTTTGCGGGTTGATGCCAGAAATACTCATAGTGATGCTCCGCTATCTAAGAAATGACATTTGAGCCTTGATGCGTAGTTGCAATAGTGTTGCTGCCGATAGGCACTAAATATATCAGGCTCATCCTTGTGTGGTTCAGGCTCGAATATGGTTCCCGCTTTTACTTAAAGGGTGTGTCTGAAGGTGTCTTCGGTGTGGGCTGAGCAGCGGGCTACTGTATATCTAGTTGTTTCATTCGGTAGTAAAGCGTTCTCTTTGCCATGCCCAACTCTACAGCCACCTCGTCCACACAGTAGGTATGACGCCGCAGCGACTCTTCAATCAGAGCTTTCTCGATTTGTTGCAGGCGTTCTTTCAGGTTGGTGGGTTGGTTTGTAGCGTTCGAGGGCGAGCTTGATAATGGCGCCAGACCCAGCACGAAACGTTTGGCAGTCGAGCGCAGTTCACGCACATTCCCCAGCCATGGATGGCACAGCAACTGTTGGACTAGCTCGCTGCAAGGGTTTGGGGCGAGACACTTATAGTGCTCGGCTTCCTCTTGAATCATACTCAGGAACAACGGGACGATTCGGTCACGGCGATTGCGCAGCGCAGGCAGATTGATATTTACGACGTTCAGGCGGAAATACAGGTCGCGCCTGAACTTTCCCTGCTCGACCATCTCATGCAGGGATTGTTGCGCAGAGGCGATGACTCGCATGTCCACCGGGATAAACCGGGTTGAGCCCAGGCGTTCGACGCCACGTGACTCCAGCACACGTAGCAGTTTGGCCTGCATGGAAAGCGGCATGCTGTCGATTTCATCCAGATACAAGGTGCCCAGGTGTGCGGTTTCGATAAAACCCGCACGTGATTGCACTGCTCCTGTATAGGCGCCGCTGTTGACGCCGAACAGTTGGCTCTCTGCGAGGCTTTCCGGGATGGCGGCGCAGTTCACTGCGACAAAATGACCTCGTCGCCCCGACAAACGATGGATTCGTTGGGCCAGGGTATCCTTGCCAGTACCCGTCTCCCCCAATAACAAAATATCGATATCGAGCGCTGCAGTACTCTTGAGCGTACGTTCGATATCCAAGGTTTCAACAGAAGGGAAGTATGTCTCATTTGTTGTCTTGTAAGAGGCTGACATAGTCAGGGTGCTCCACTATCGCTATCACTTCACTGTTGATAGAACGCTGTTGGCGTGCGGTCAGTAGAGCGCAAATAATCAAAAATGTCATCGTGCTTATTAGTATGAAAATACTGCGCGAGAGCGTGTCAAATATTAACTATGTCAGGGCGCTGTATTGTTCAAGTGCATTCTTGATGGTTGTTGAATCTTTAGTGTAGGAGAAGACTTAAGGCTTGAAGGATTCATCGTTTAAATCGATCAAGGGTTATGAGTGATTAAGTTTTCTATGTGTGGGGCTTTTAGTTGGGTGGCAGGTAGAAACAGGAGGCAATAAAAAACCGACGCAATGCGTCGGTTTTTTTGTATCGGGCAGAGGTTCAGCTAACGCTTACACGTTGAAACGGAAGTGCATCACATCGCCATCTTTGACAATGTAATCCTTACCTTCCAGGCGCCACTTACCGGCTTCCTTGGCACCGGCTTCACCCTTGAACTGGATGAAGTCGTTGTAAGCGATCACCTCAGCGCGGATAAAGCCTTTCTCAAAGTCGGTGTGGATCACGCCAGCCGCCTGTGGCGCGGTAGCACCGACCTTGACGGTCCAGGCGCGGACTTCTTCGACACCGGCGGTGAAGTAGGTCTGCAGGTTGAGCATTTCGTAGCCGGCGCGGATTACGCGGTTCAGGCCAGGCTCTTCCAGGCCCAGGGCCTCGAGGAACATGTCCTTTTCTTCGCCGTCATCGAGCTCGGCGATTTCCGCTTCGATCTTGTTGCATACCGGAACAACGATGGCGCCTTCTTCGTCGGCAATGGCCTTGACCACGTCGAGCAGCGGGTTGTTCTCGAAGCCGTCTTCGGCAACGTTGGCGATGTACATCACAGGCTTGGTGGTCAGCAGGTGGAAGCCCTTGATCACGGCCTTCTCATCGGCCCCCATATTCTTCATCAGGCTGCGCGCCGGTTTGCCTTCGGTAAAGTGCGCGATCAACTGCTCCAGCAGGCCCTTCTGGACCACTGCATCCTTGTCGCCGCCCTTGGCGTTACGCGCGACTTTCTGCAGTTGCTTTTCGCAGCTGTCGAGGTCGGCGAAGATCAGTTCCAGGTCGATGATCTCGATGTCGCGCTTGGGGTCTACGCTGTTGGAGACGTGAATCACGTTCTCGTCTTCAAAGCAGCGGACCACGTGGGCGATAGCATCGGTTTCGCGGATGTTGGCCAGGAACTTGTTGCCCAGGCCTTCACCTTTCGAGGCGCCGGCGACGAGGCCCGCGATGTCGACGAACTCCATGGTGGTCGGCAGGATGCGCTTGGGATTGACGATGGCCGCCAGTGCGTCAAGACGCGGGTCCGGCATTGGTACGATGCCGCTGTTGGGTTCGATGGTGCAGAAGGGGAAGTTCTCCGCCGCAATACCGGACTTGGTCAGGGCGTTGAACAGGGTGGACTTGCCGACGTTGGGCAGGCCGACGATGCCGCAGTTGAATCCCATGGTGTTTCCCCTCGGATAAGAGTCAAGCCTTCTGGCTGTGCAGGTTTTTCATCGCACGGTTCCATTCACCGGCGAAGATATCCGGCAGCACGCCGAGGGCAAAATCGATGCTGGCATCGAGTTTTTCCTGTTCGGCGCGTGGCGCACGACCCAGGACGAAATTTGAAACCATACTGGCAACGCCTGGGTGGCCAATGCCGAGCCGCAGACGGTAAAAATTATTCTGATTGCCCAACTGCGCGATGATGTCACGCAGGCCATTGTGCCCACCATGCCCGCCGCCGAGCTTGAGCTTGGCTACGCCGGGTGGCAGGTCCAGTTCGTCATGGGCCACCAGGATTTCTTCGGGTTTGATCCGGAAGAAGCCCGCAAGCGCCGCGACAGCCTGGCCGCTGCGGTTCATGTAGGTGGTGGGAATCAACAGACGAACATCCTGACCCTGATGCGAGAAGCGCCCGGTCAGGCCAAAATATTTGCGATCGGCCACCAGATTGATGCCTTGGGCGTGGGCGATACGCTCAACAAAAAGGGCCCCCGCGTTATGCCGGGTCTGTTCGTATTCGGCGCCTGGATTTCCCAGGCCAACGATCAGTTTAATGGCAGTCACGACAGGGGCCCTTCCTTTGGAGTTGTGGATAACATCGCCGTACCCAGGTGCGGCGAAAGTGGACGACACTACATCATTTACTCAAGAGTAAACGCCGCGTTATCGCCCGCTTTCTCGCTACGTTTCGGTCCGCGATGTTTCCTCAAGCTCCGGCAATACAGAGTGAATTACTCTGCAGCGCCTTCTTCAGCTTCTTCTGGAGCAACGCGTGGAGCGTGAACGTTGGCAACAGCTTTGTCATCACCGTGAGCCAGTGCAACAAACTCAACGCCTTTAGGGGCCTTGAGGTCGGACAGGTGAACGATGGCGCCGATTTCCAGAGCCGACAGGTCGACTTCGATGAACTCAGGCAGGTCTTTCGGCAGGCAGGTCACTTCGATTTCGTTCAGGACGTGAGAGATCTCGCCGCCTTTCTTGACCGGAGCTTCTTCACCCACAAAGTGCACAGGCACGATGGCGGTCAGTTTCTGGCCAGCTACAACGCGAACGAAGTCAGCGTGCATGATGAACTGCTTGGAAGGGTGACGCTGCATTGCTTTAACGATGACGTTCTGCTTGGCGCCGTCGACGTTCAGCTCGATAACGTGGCTGTAGGCAGCTTCGTTTTCGAACAGCTTGGCGATTTCCTTGGCCAGGATGGTCACGGATTCAGCAGGCTTGTTACCACCGTAGACAACGGCTGGGATGTTGGCGGCGTGACGCAGGCGGCGGCTCGCACCTTTCCCCAGGTCAGTACGCGCTTGGGCGTTCAGAGTAAATTCGTTCATGTTGTATCTCCAAAATAGCCATCATCGAGGGGCGTTTGCGACCAGCGCCGAACTCGATATGGGCAAAAAAGCCCCGCCCCAGCGGAATGCTGGGGCGGGGCGCTTTTCGTCAGTGAGGTGATCCGTTGGTTTGACCCTTAACGGAACATCGCGCTGATCGATTCTTCATTGCTGATGCGGCGAACCGCTTCGGCAACGACCGGTGCAATATCCAGTTGGCGGATACGTGCACAGGCTTGAGCTGCGGCGGACAACGGGATGGTGTTGGTCACCACCAGTTCGTCCAGCACGGAGTTCTCGATGTTCTCGATCGCTCGGCCCGACAGCACAGGGTGTGTGCAGTAGGCGAAGACTTTTGCTGCACCGTGCTCTTTCAAGGCTTTCGCCGCGTGGCACAGGGTGCCGGCGGTGTCGACCATGTCATCAACCAGAATACAGGTGCGCCCTTCGACATCACCGATGATATGCATCACTTCAGAGTGATTGGCTTTCTCACGGCGTTTGTCGATGATCCCGAGGTCCACGCCCAGGGATTTGGCAACAGCCCGTGCACGCACGACGCCACCAATGTCCGGGGACACGATCATCAGGTTTTCAAAGCGCTGGTCTTCGATGTCATCCACCAGGACGGGGGAGCCGTAGATGTTATCTACCGGAATATCGAAGAACCCCTGGATTTGGTCAGCGTGCAGGTCAACCGTGAGCACACGGTCGATACCTACCACGGTCAGCATGTCAGCAACGACTTTCGCGCTGATAGCTACACGTGCGGAGCGCGGACGGCGATCCTGACGGGCATAACCAAAGTAAGGGATTACAGCTGTGATTCGAGTCGCTGAGGAGCGGCGGAAGGCATCAGCCATCACGACGAGTTCCATCAGGTTATCGTTGGTCGGAGCGCAGGTCGGCTGAATAATGAAGACGTCTTTACCGCGGACATTTTCATTGATCTCGGCTGTAATTTCGCCGTCGGAGAATTTACCGACAGAGATGTCACCGAGAGGGATATGCAGCTGACGTACGACACGTCGAGCCAGATCGGGGTTGGCATTCCCCGTAAAGACCATCATCTTGGACACGCGCAGTACCTAGAGGCTGAGGGTAACCTGGATGAGTATTAGAAAATGGCAGGGGCGGCTGGATTCGAACCAACGCATGGCAGGATCAAAACCTGCTGCCTTACCGCTTGGCGACGCCCCTGTATCTGTTGCAACGAGTGCCTAACACTCGGTTCCTTTTAGAGCAGACTTTGCAGCTTGCGATGCAACATCGAAACGTTGCTTCCTTTTGCTACAAACCCTGTAAGGGTCTCTGTAAGAAGGGCCGAGACTTTATCAGCTTCAGCTTTGCTTGGGAAGCCCCCAAACACACAACTTCCAGTTCCGGTTAATTTTGCTTCGGTAAATTTACCTAACAAATTCAAAGCGTTACGTACCTCTGGATAACGCCTTGCTACAACCGGTAAGCAGTCATTTCGACTGTTTCCCTTGGGAACGGGGCGCACTTTAATGGGAGAAGAGTTACGTGTCAACAACGGATCTGAAAAAATTTCTGCTGTACTTACAGATACTTGCGGCACCAGCACGACATACCAAGGTTCTTCGGGCTCTACAGGGGTGAGTTTTTCCCCGACGCCTTCAGCAAATGCGGCGTGCCCCCGCACGAAAACCGGGACGTCGGCGCCCAGCGTGAGGCCCAGCGCAGCAAGGCGATCGTGGTCCCAGCCCAGTTGCCATAAGTGATTGAGGCCCAACAAAGTGGTCGCGGCATTTGAGCTGCCGCCACCGATACCACCGCCCATGGGCAGGATTTTGTCGATCCAGATATCAATGCCAAGTGGGCAGCCGGATTGTTCCTGAAGTTTTTTGGCCGCCCGCACAATCAGATTGCTGTCGTGGGGCACACCGTCGAATTCGGTGTGCAACTGAACCACGCCATCGTCACGCACGGCAAAGGTGAGCTCATCGCCGTAGTCGAGAAACTGAAACAGCGTCTGCAACTCGTGGTAGCCATCTTCACGGCGGCCAAGGATGTGCAGCATCAGGTTGAGCTTGGCCGGGGAGGGCAGGGTCAATTTTTGTGCGGACACGTTATTGCCCCAGTTTGCGCGGTTGCCAGTCCTTGATCACCAGCGTGACATCAAGGTCGGTGCCATGCAGCTTGATACGTTCGGGAAGCCAATAACCGCTTTGCTCCACGTAGCTCAAATATTCGACCTGCCAGCCATCCTGCTCCAGGGTGGCGAGGCGGCTGTCGCCATTGAGGCTCAGACGGCTCTTGCTGTCCGGCGCCGGCAGACCGCGCACCCACCAGACCAGATGCGAGACGGGCAACTTCCAGCCAATTTGCTGCTCCAGCAATTCTTCCGGGGAGGTTGCCTCGTAGCGGCCCTGGTTGGCCACTTCCAGGCTCACTTGCCCTGGCCGGCCAGTCAGGCGGGCCGCGCCACGGCCCAGGGGGCCCGAGAGGCGAATGTCGTAATAGTCCTGGCGCTGCAGCCAGAACAGCGTGCCGCTGCCAGAGTCTTTCGGCGCACGTACTCCGACCTTGCCCTCGATCTGCCAGCCATCAATGCTGCTGAGCTGGTCCTTGTGTTGTTTCCATTGTGCCGGGTTGCCCTGGCCTTCAACGGATTCACGGCTGCCGATGCCCGCGCAACCGGCGAGCAGGGCGATGAAGCTGAAAACGATAACGTGGCGCAAGAACATAAGCTTAAAGGGTCTCGGATCCGGTCAGGCGCTTGATGGTGCTGCGCAGGATGGGGCTGTCGGGTTGTTCCTTGAGGAATTTTTCCCAGATTTGTCGGGCTTCGCGCTGCTTGCCATTGGCCCAGAGCACTTCGCCCAAGTGTGCGGCAACTTCCTGGTCCGGGAAACGCTCCAGGGCCTGGCGCAGCAAGCGCTCGGCCTCGTCGAGGTTGCCCAGGCGGTAATTCACCCAGCCCAGACTGTCGAGCACGGCAGGGTCTTCCGGGTTGAGCGCATGGGCTTGTTCAATCAGCGCCTTGGCTTCGGCGTAGCGCGTGGTGCGGTCGGACAAGGTGTAGCCCAGGGCGTTAAGTGCCATGGCGTTGTCCGGGTCGCGCTTGATGATCAGCCGCAGGTCTTTTTCCAACTGCGCCAGGTCATTGCGTTTTTCTGCCTGCATGGCGCGGGTGTACAGCAGGTTCAAATCGTCGGGGTATTGCAGCAACGCCTGTTGCAACAGTTTCCAGGCGCGTTCGCCCTGTTTGTTGGCCGATAAGGTCTCGGCCTGGATCAGGTACAGCTGGATGGCGTAATCCGGCTCGGCATCGCGGGCCGCGGCCAGGCGTTTTTCCGCTTCGTCGGTGCGGCCGTTGCTCATCAGGATATCGGCCTGGCGCAATTGCGCTGGCAGATAATCATTGCCGGGGCCGACCTGGGCGTATTCAAGCAGAGCCGCCTGCGGGTCGTTGCGCTCTTCAGCGATGCGGCCCAGGTTCAGGTGCGCCGAGTCCACGTGGCTGTCACGTTCGATCAGCTCTTGCAGGTAGCCCTTGGCCTCGTCCCAGGCTTTGGCTTCCAGGCACACCAATGCCAGGGAATAACGCAGTTCGTCGTCGTCCGGGTATTGCTGGACCAGGTTGGCGAACTGCACTTTGGCGTCTTCCATACGGTCCTGCTCAACCAGCATACGTGCATAGGTCAGGAGCAGGCGCTTGTCGCCGGGGTATTTCTTGATGCTTTTTTCCAGCAGCGGAATCGCTTCCTTGCCGCGGTTAAGGCTTTGCAGCAGGCGTGCACGCAACAGGATGGGCGCGATTTCACCTTCTTCCGGCGGGTTCTGCTCCAGCAGCTTGAGCGCGGCGTCGGCTTCATCGTCCTGTTGCAGCAGCAGGGCCTTGCCGAAAATCAACTGGCTGTTCTTCGGGTGCTTTTGCAGCAGGCGATCGAAACTCTTCATCAGGCCGTTGCGCGTGTCCTGGTCGGTGTCGGCGGCCGACAGCGCAAGAAAGTCAAAATGTGTGTCGCCTTTGCCCTGCAGGACCTTCTCCATATAAACCATGGAGTCGTCATAGCGCCCGGCACGCGCCAGTTGCACGGCTGCGGCGCGCTGGGCTTCCAGATCATCCGGGGCATTTTTGGCCCAGATCAGCGAGGTGTCCAGCGCTGCCTGATCGGCGCCCAGGTATTCGGCGATGCGAAACGCTCGCTCGGAAATCCCCGGGTCCTGGGTGTTGATGGCCTGGGTCACGTAATTATCCAGCGCAATATCAAAGCGATTGCGTTGGCCGGCCAGCTCAGCTGTCAGCAGGCTGTAGATCGTTTCTTCACTGAACGAGGAATAAACCTTGGGTTTTTCAGGGGCGGGAGTGCTGTCTTCCACCGGCGACGTAGCGTCCGGCGACACGGGTGCCATGGCCTGGCAGCCGCTGAGGAAGACAAAAGCGAGGAGCAACGCGGAAGATCTATTCATATAGGAAGAGGACGACTAACCTGCGGTCGGATCATCATGACACAAGCCTTCGGCCAAACATAACCGGGGCACTCGGAATACGACTATTGCTGCCTTTTGCCTTTCCTTTGTAGGAGCGAGCTTGCTGGCGAAAAACCTGAGAGCGCCGCTGGGCGCCCGGCTTGCCGCGTTATCGTTGACGATTTTCGCGAGCAAGCTCGCTCCTGCAAAAGTGCATTGATAAGCATAAGGTATAGGGACAATAGACGACGGTGGTTGTTCTGAATCTTTCGAAGTAGGACAATTGTCGGCTTCCCGACATCATCAGCGATATTGAATGGCCTTCCTCGCACTCGGTATTAACCACAAGACTGCCTCCGTAGACGTGCGCGAGCGCGTGGCGTTTACGCCAGAGCAGTTGGTTGAGGCCTTGCAGCAGCTCTGCCGGCTTACCGACAGCCGCGAAGCTGCGATCCTTTCGACCTGCAATCGCAGCGAGCTCTATATAGAGCAGGAACATCTCTCGGCGGATGTGGTGCTGCGCTGGCTGGCCGATTATCACCATTTGAGCCTCGATGACCTGCGTGCCAGCGCTTATGTGCATGAAGAGGATGCGGCAGTTCGTCACATGATGCGCGTGGCGGCCGGTCTCGACTCGCTGGTGTTGGGTGAACCGCAGATTCTCGGCCAGATGAAGTCTGCCTACGCCGTGGCGCGTGAGGCCGGCACCGTCGGCCCATTGCTGGGCCGCCTGTTCCAGGCCACCTTTAATTCCGCCAAGCAAGTGCGTACCGATACGGCCATCGGCGAAAACCCGGTGTCCGTGGCCTTTGCCGCAGTGAGCCTGGCCAAGCAGATTTTCAGCGACTTGCAGCGCAGCCAGGCCCTGCTGATCGGCGCTGGTGAAACCATCACCCTGGTGGCCCGTCACCTGCACGATCTTGGCGTGAAGCGCATCGTGGTCGCCAACCGCACCTTGGAGCGCGCCAGCATTCTGGCCGAGCAGTTCGGTGCCCATGCGGTGCTGCTGTCGGACATTCCCGCTGAACTGGTGCGCAGTGATATCGTCATCAGTTCCACCGCCAGCCAATTGCCGATTCTGGGCAAGGGCGCGGTCGAGAGCGCGTTGAAGCTGCGCAAGCACAAGCCGATCTTCATGGTAGATATCGCCGTTCCACGGGATATCGAGCCCGAAGTCGGCGAGTTGGACGACGTTTACCTTTATAGCGTCGATGATCTGCATGAAGTGGTCGCTGAAAACCTCAAGAGTCGTCAGGGTGCCGCCCAGGCCGCCGAGGAAATGGTCAGCACCGGCGCTGAAGATTTCATGGTGCGCCTGCGTGAACTGGCGGCAGTGGATGTGCTCAAGGCGTATCGTCAGCAGGGCGAACGCCTGCGTGATGAAGAGTTGCTCAAGGCCCAGCGCATGCTGGCCAACGGCAGCGGCGCCGAAGAAGTGCTGATGCAATTGGCCCGTGGCCTGACCAATAAACTGCTCCACGCTCCTAGTGTCCAGTTGAAAAAGCTTACCGCCGAAGGCCGCCTCGATGCGCTGGCCATGGCCCAGGAACTCTTTGCCCTCGGTGAGGGCGCGTCAGACAGCTCTTCGGATAAAAAACCGCAATGAAAGCGTCACTGCTCAATAAACTGGATGTGCTCCAGGACCGTTTCGAAGAACTGACCGCCTTGCTCGGCGATGGCGAGGTCATTTCCGATCAAACCAAATTCCGTGCTTATTCCAAGGAATACGCCGAAGTTGAGCCCATTGTGGCCACTTATAAACACCTGCTGAAAGTCCAGGCCGACCTCGAAGGCGCCCAGGCCCTGCTCAAGGACAGCGACCCGGACATGCGCGAAATGGCCGTGGAAGAAGTCCGCGAAGCCAAGGAAAAACTCGCTGAGCTTGAGGGTGACCTGCAACGCATGCTGCTGCCCAAGGACCCTAACGACGGACGCAACGTTTTCCTCGAAATCCGCGCTGGTACCGGTGGCGACGAGGCGGCGATTTTTTCCGGTGATCTGTTCCGCATGTATTCGCGCTATGCCGAGCGTCGCGGCTGGCGCGTGGAGATCCTCTCCGAGAACGAGGGCGAGCACGGCGGTTATAAAGAAGTCATCGCCCGGGTTGAAGGCGACAACGTCTACGGCAAGCTGAAGTTCGAATCCGGTGCGCACCGCGTACAGCGGGTGCCTGCGACGGAATCCCAGGGCCGCATCCACACCTCGGCGTGCACCGTCGCCGTGTTGCCTGAGCCGGACGAACAGGAAGCCATCGAGATCAACCCGGCGGATTTGCGCGTGGACACTTACCGCTCATCCGGCGCGGGTGGCCAGCACGTTAACAAGACCGACTCGGCGATCCGTATCACACACTTGCCGTCGGGCATTGTGGTGGAGTGCCAGGAAGAACGTTCCCAGCACAAGAACCGTGCGCGGGCCATGTCCTGGTTGTCGGCCAAGTTGAACGACCAGCAGACCAGCGCCGCGGCCAACGCAATTGCCAGCGAACGCAAGCTGCTGGTGGGCTCCGGCGACCGCTCCGAGCGTATCCGTACCTACAACTTTGCCCAGGGCCGGGTCACGGACCATCGGGTCAACCTCACCCTGTATTCCCTCGACGAAATTCTCGCCGGGGGCGTGGATGCGGTGATCGAGCCGTTGCTCGCCGAATACCAGGCCGACCAACTGGCGGCGATAGGTGACTAAATGACCATCATCGCCAGCCTGCTGCGCGCCGCTGACCTGCCCGACTCGCCGACGGCGCGCCTGGACGTGGAGTTGCTGCTGGCCGCTGCCCTGGGCAAATCACGCAGCTATCTGCATACCTGGCCGGAAAAGATCGTCAGCAGCGAAGACGCGCTGACCTTTTCCGGCTACCTGCAGCGCCGCCGCAGCGGCGAGCCGGTGGCCTATATCCTCGGCCAGCAAGGCTTCTGGAAACTCGACCTGGAAGTAGCACCGCACACTTTGATCCCCCGCCCGGAAACTGAGTTGCTGGTGGAAGCTGCCCTGGAATTGCTGCCCGCCACGCCCGCCCAGGTCCTGGACCTGGGCACCGGTAGCGGCGCCATCGCCTTGGCCTTGGCCAGCGAACGTCCGGCCTGGCAGGTCACGGCGGTCGACCGTGTGCTGGAGGCCGTGACCCTGGCCGAGCGCAATCGTCAACGCCTGCACCTCACTAACGCCACGGTGCTCAACAGTCACTGGTTCAGCGCCCTGCAAGGCCAGCGCTTCGACCTGATCATCAGCAACCCGCCCTACATTGCCGACAATGACCCGCACCTGGTGGCCGGCGATGTGCGCTTCGAACCGGCCAGTGCGCTGGTGGCGGGGCACGATGGCCTGGACGATTTGCGCCTGATCATTGCAAAGTCTCCTGCTCACCTGAACGACGGCGGCTGGCTGTTGCTCGAACACGGTTACGACCAGGCCCAGGCCGTGCGCGACTTGTTGCTGAACCAGGGCTTTGACGGCGTACACAGCCGCATCGACCTTGGCGGTCACGAACGCATCACCTTGGGGCGCCGCCCGTGCTGACCGACCAGGAGCTGTTGCGCTATAGCCGGCAGATTCTGTTGCAGCATGTCGACATTGATGGCCAATTACGCCTGAAACAGAGCCGCGCGTTGATCGTCGGCCTGGGTGGCCTGGGCGCTCCGGTGGCGCTTTACTTGGCCGCTGCTGGGGTGGGCGAATTGCACCTGGCTGATTTCGATACGGTCGATTTGACCAACCTGCAACGCCAGATCATCCATGACACTAACAGCGTGGGGCAGACCAAGGTCGATTCGGCCATGGGGCGCCTGAGAGCGATCAACCCTGAAGTCGCCCTGGTCGCCCATCGTGCTGCGCTGGATGCCGACTCGCTGGCTGCTGCGGTCAACGCAGTGGATCTGGTGCTCGATTGCAGCGATAACTTCTCTACCCGCGAGGCGGTCAACGTAGCCTGCGTTGCCGCCGGCAAACCGTTGGTCAGTGGCGCGGCCATTCGCCTTGAGGGGCAATTGTCGGTATTCGACCCCCGCCGCGCTGACAGTCCCTGCTACCAATGTTTGTATGGGCACGGCAGCGACACTGAACTGACCTGCAGCGAAGCCGGCGTTGTCGGGCCGTTGGTCGGTGTGGTTGGCAGCCTGCAAGCGCTGGAAGCCTTGAAGCTGCTGGCCGGTTTTGGTGAGTCGTTGGTAGGGCGCCTGTTGTTGATCGATGCGCTGACCACGCGTTTTCGCGAGTTGCGCGTCAAGCGTGACCCAGGCTGCAGCGTCTGCGGGGCAAAGCATGGTTAAGGGCGCGCCTGTTGGTGTGTTCGATTCCGGTATCGGCGGCCTGACGGTGCTGGAAGAAATCCAGCAGTTGTTGCCCCACGAGTCACTGCTGTACGTGGCGGACTGCGGGCACATTCCCTATGGTGAGAAAACGCCGGCGTTCATTCTTGAACGTTCTCGCTCGGTCGCTGAGTTTTTCCGCGAGCGGGGCGCCAAGGCCTTTGTGATTGCCTGCAACACGGCGACGGTCGCCGCGGTGGCCGATTTGCGCCAGGACTACCCCGACTGGCCGCTGGTAGGCATGGAGCCTGCGGTCAAACCTGCTGCCGCGGCCACGCGCAGTGGTGTGGTGGGTGTGCTCGCCACTACGGGCACACTGCAAAGCGCCAAGTTCGCCGCCTTGCTCGACCGTTTTGCCACCGATGTGCGGGTGATTACCCAGCCGTGCCCGGGCCTGGTGGAGCTGATTGAAGCCGGCGACCTCAACAGCCCCGCCTTGCACTCCCTGCTGCAAGGCTATATTGAGCCGCTGCTTAGCGCCGGTTGCGACACCATCATCCTGGGTTGCACTCATTATCCCTTCCTCAAGCCACTCCTGGCGCAGATGCTGCCCCCCAGCATCATCCTCATTGATACCGGCGCCGCCGTGGCGCGCCAGCTCAAGCGCTTGCTGGGTGAGCGCGACCTGCTGGCCATTGGCGAACCTGAACCTGCACAGTTCTGGACCAGCGGCGATCTGTGTCACCTAAGAAATATCCTACCGACACTTTGGAAACATCCTGGAGTTGTGCGAAGCTTTGGCTCGTGAAAATTTCGTGAAATCAGCCTGAAAAAAGCTGAACTTCTGGCTATGCGTCGGCTTCTATAGCCCGTTAGCCTGTACACAACCCAATTATTCCGTTTGCAAAGGATGTTTCACATGAAGCGCTTGTTCTGTTTGGCTGCGATTGCGGCCGCTATGTTGGGACACTCTGTTTCAGCCCAGGCCGCCGGCCTGGAGTTCGGCTTGGGGAGCACCAGCGATTCGACGCTGACCTACCGCCTGGGCCTGACCTCCGATTGGGACAAGAGCTGGATGCAGAGCAATGTCGGCCGACTGACCGGCTACTGGAGCGGCGCCTATACCTATTGGGAAGGGGATGATCGTGCGGGCGCCAGCAGCCTGTCGTTCTCGCCGGTGTTTGTGTATGAGTTTGCCGGCGAGTCGGTCAAACCCTACATCGAAGCCGGTATCGGCGTGGCGTTGTTCTCTCGCACTCGGCTGGAAGACAACAACATCGGCCAGTCCTTCCAGTTCGAAGACCGCCTGGGTTTCGGCCTGCGGTTCAACGGCGGGCATGAAGTGGGCATTCGTGCCACGCATTATTCCAACGCCGGCATTAGCAGCAATAACGATGGTGTAGAGAGTTACTCGCTGCACTACACCATGCCGCTGTAATGCACTGTAGGAGCGAGCTTGCTCGCGAAGAACCTCAACGATAACGCAGCGAATCAGGTTTAACGCGGCGTTCTCAGGTTTTCGCGAGCAAGCTCGCTCCTACAGAATCAGCGGTAGGCCGTGGTAATGCCTTCACGCTCTTCAAGGCATTCCGGCGCCCCCATCTCGAACTCCCGGCAAATCAACGGCCGAAGCTCATAGATCGTGCACATCATCGTGTCGCGGTCCAGCGCTGCGCACCAGCCGTCGTCCAGGCGCAGCATCACCTCGCCCCCCCAATCGTCGGTATCGATAAAGCGTTGTGGTACGCCGGTGTCGGTGATCAGCATGACTTCCAGCTGGCAGCAACAAGCCGCGCACGTCGAGCACGTGACGGGTTCGGTGATTTGAATGTGAGGGATGTTGGTCATAGGCGCGCAGTGTAAGGCAAGTGCGTCAGATGCGTATGAATGCTCGGACGGGCGTCAGTGTTCCAGCCTCTGCGCAACCCCGTGTAACAGCGGAAAGAGCATGGCCCATAACAGCGCCAGGCCGATCAGTGTTGGGGCGGTGCCGTACGCAAAACTCACGCCTGCCAATTGACTGCCGGCGTAATAAGACAACGGCCCGCCCACCGCGCCTAGCAGGCTGGCGAGCCACCAGGGCCGTGCGCTCCAGGCCAGGCAATGGCGCAAGGTGGTGGCCAGCAAGGCCCATAACAGTATCAGCCACAGCGGAATCAGTGGCCCCGGCGTATTGAACTCAAACACGCCGAGCCCACGCAGTGCCGTATCGACCAGTGTTCCCAGCACCGTCACGGCCAGAATCACTTGCCCCTCTCTTGCCCAAGAACTTATCCACAGCAAGTGTGCGCCCAGTACCGCGACGCCGATCAGCAACCAACGGCTATCGCCGCCGAGTACGCAGGCAAACCAGCCGCACTGAAACAGCACGGCGTTGGCCAGGGATTTAAGCACTGAAACGCCCGAGCAGCGGCGGATTGATGGCCGCCGGTTTGGCCAGCAGCAACTGCGCGGTGCCGATGGTGCGCTCCATAAAGCCACCTTCGCAGTAGCACAGGTAAAACTCCCACAGGCGCAGGAAGTATTCGTCATAACCGAGTTCGGCAAGACGGCCATGGGCGCGGCGAAAGTTTTCATGCCACAGGCGCAGGGTGCGGGCGTAGTGCAGGCCGAAGTCTTCCATGTGCAGCAGGTTCATGTCGGTGTCACGGCTGACGATCTGCAGCATGTTTTGTACACAGGGCAGCGCGCCACCAGGGAAGATGTAGCGCTGGATAAAGTCGACGCTGCGTTTGGCCTGCTCAAAGCGTTGTTCACGAATAGTGATGGCTTGCAGCAGCATCAGGCCGTCGGGCTTGAGCAACTGGGCGCATTGTTTGAAATAGGTGGGCAGGAAACGATGGCCCACCGCTTCAATCATTTCGATCGACACCAGCTTGTCGTACTCACCGGTGAGGTCGCGGTAATCGCTCAGCAGCACGGTCACACGATCTTGCAGGCCCGCCGCCTGGATACGCTGCGCGGTGTAGGCGAACTGCTCCTTGGACAGGGTCGTGGTGGTGACCCGACAGCCGTAATGCTGCGCCGCATACAGCGCCATGCTGCCCCAGCCGGTACCGATTTCCAGCAGATGGTCGCTGGGCTTGAGCGCCAGTTTCTGGCAGATGCGCGCTAATTTGTTCAGTTGTGCCTGTTCCAGGGTGTCATCGGGGGTCAGGAACTGCGCCGCCGAGTACATCATGGTGGGGTCGAGAAATTCTTCGAACAGGTCGTTGCCCAGGTCGTAATGGGCGGCGATGTTTTTTTGCGAGCCTTTGCGTGTGTTGCGGTTGAGCCAGTGCAGTCCCTGAGTGAACGGCCGGGCCAGGCGAGCCAAGCCACCCTCCATGGCGTCGAGCACCTCCAGGTTGCTGACCATCACCCGCACCACGGCGGTGAGGTCGGGGCTGGTCCAATAACCATGGATAAACGCTTCGCCGGCGCCGATCGAGCCATTGGCCGCCACCAGCCCCCATACCGCCGCGTCGAGAATCTGGATCTCGCCCAGCAGGTGTGCTTCCCGCGCGCCGAAGACTTGCCGCTCGCCATCCTCGATGATCACCAACTGGCCGTGGCGCAATTGGCTGAGCTGGCGCAACACGCCTTTGCGCAATAGCGCAGCGGTCATGCCGTTGACGTTCAGGCGGTTAGCCTTGACCGATAAGCTAGGGGATTTCATGGTGGCGATCCTTGGTATACCCGACTGCGGTGCGAGAGGCGCCATCGGCGGCCTGGTGGGAAAAAATCGGTGTGCGTTTGAGCAGCAGGCGCAAGGCTTGCCAGTAGATCGCAAGGCCGGTCTTGGCGGTCATCCAGGGAAAGCGCCACAAATAGCGATGCAGGCTGGCGCGGTTCAGTGCCTGTTTTTCCAGGCTCAAGGTGGCGTCGAAGACTTTTTGCGTGCCTTGCCAATCGGCCATGTGCACGCCGAGCCTGGCGGCGGGTGGGCTGAAACTCATGCGGTATTCCAGCTCGCGAGGCAAAAACGGCGACACATGGAAGGCCTTGGCCACGGCGAAATGCTGGTGCTCATCGGCGCCCAGTGCCTGGGCGGGCAGCACGTAGTGATAGCGCTCGCGCCATGGGGTGTTGGTCACTTCACACAGGATCGCGGCCAGTTGCCCGTCAGCCTCGAAGCAGTAGAAGAAACTCACCGGGTTAAAAGCCAGGCCCCAACTGCGGGCCTGGGTCAGCAGGCAGATAGCGCCCTGGGGTGTTTGCCCCAGGGCCTTGCCGACTTCCTGGCGCACGGCATCGCTCAGGCTCATGCCGTGGCGCGTGAATTCACGCAGGTAATCCTGCTGGCGGAAACCGAAAGGCGCCAGGCGACCCGTGCCGGCCAGCGGCGAGAGCCCCAGTACTTCATCCTCTTCACTGAGGTCCAGATACAACAGGCCGATGCGGTAGCGAAAGGCGTGGGCCTTGGGCGTAAACCGGCGATGGGCGATCCAGCCGCTGTAGAGGGCGCTGTTCACAGGGTTTCCCCAAACGCCTGGGCCACGCGCAGAGCGCTGACCACGCCGTCTTCGTGAAAGCCGTTGGCCCAGTAGGCCCCGCAGTAAAAGGTATTGCGCACGCCGTTCAATTCTTCCCAGCGTGCCTGTGCGGCGACTGCGGCCAGGCTGTATTGCGGATGGGCGTAGGTGTAGCGCGCCAGGATCTTCAGTGGGTTGATCATCGGCGTCTGGTTGAGGCTGACGCAAAAGGTAGTGGCGCTGTCGATGCCTTGCAGGATGTTCATGTCATAGGTGACGGCGGCCTGTTGTTGCACGTTGCCCGTCAGCCGATAGTTCCAGCTGGCCCAGGCCAGTTTGCGGTCGGGCAGCAGGCGTGTGTCGGTGTGCAGCACCACGTCGTTTTCGGCGTAGGGCAGGGCGCCGAGGATCTGCTGTTCGGCCTGGCTGGGGTCATCGAGCAAGGCCAGGGCCTGATCGCTGTGGCAGGCGAATACCACGCGGTCGAAGGTTTCGCTGCCGGCCGGGCTGTGGATAACCACACCCTCGTCGTTGCGTTGCACCTTATGCACAGGGCAGTTGAGCCGTATCTGTTCGCGAAAGCTGCGGGTCAGCGGCTCGATATAACAGCTGGAGCCGCCCTCGATCACACACCATTGCGGGCGGTTGCTCACCGAGAGCAAGCCGTGATTCTTGAAGAAGCGCACAAAAAACTGCAGCGGAAACTTGAGCATATCGGCCAGGGACATCGACCAGATGGCAGCGCCCATCGGCACGATGTAATGCCGGATAAACCTGGGGCCATAGCCGCCAGCGGTGAGGTAATCGCCCAGGGTCATGTCGGCGCTGATGCGCTGTTCTTGCAAGTCCAGGGGCGCCTGGCGATTGAAGCGCAGGATATCGCGCAACATGCCCCAGAATCCCGGCGACAGAATATTGCGGCGCTGGGCAAACAGGCTGTTGAGGTTGTTGCCGTTGTACTCGAAGCCTGTGCTTTGGTCGCACACCGAAAAACTCATCTCGGTGGGTTTGAACCTGACCCCGATCTGCTCCAGCAGACGGATGAAGTTCGGGTAGGTCCAGTCGTTGAACACAATGAAGCCCGTGTCCACCGCATAGTTTTTGCCGTCGACCGTCACGTTGGCCGTGTGTGTATGCCCGCCAATGCAGTCATTGGCCTCGAACAGCGTAATGTCGTGGCGACGGCTGAGCAGGTAGGCGCTGGTCAGCCCGGCGATGCCGCTGCCGATAATGGCGATCTTCACAGGTCGTCCTTCTTCGGTGGCGGGCTGCGCAGCATGCGTTTGCCGATGATC
The DNA here is from genome assembly GCF_016405475.1 of Pseudomonas sp. MF6767. NCBI lineage: Bacteria > Pseudomonadati > Pseudomonadota > Gammaproteobacteria > Pseudomonadales > Pseudomonadaceae > Pseudomonas > Pseudomonas sp. MF6767. The sequence continues at coordinate 74,938 of NZ_JAEKCY010000007.1, forward strand.
AGTTGCGCGCGGTTGGGCAGCTTCGACAGCGGCCACAAGGTGGCAATGAACAGGGCCGGAAAGGCGATTTCCAGCGGGCGTTTTTCCAGCTTGGCGAAAATGTGTTTCGCGGCTTTGTCGGCCGGCCAGCTCAGGGGCATCGGGAAATCATTGCGCTCGGTCAGCGGCGTGTCGACGAAGCCTGGGCTGATCACAGTGACATCGATGTTTTCCGGCGATAGGCCGATACGCAGGGATTCGAACAAGTAACGCAGGCCGGCCTTGGACGCGCCGTAGGCTTCGGCGCGGGGCATGGGCAGGTAGGTCACGGCACTGGCCACGCCCACCAGGTGCGGGGTGCGCCCTGCGCGCAACAGTGGCAGCGCGGCCTCGATGCAATAACTGCTGGCCAGCAGATTGGTACGCACCACGTGCTCGATGATCGAGGCGTCAAATTGCCGGGCGTCGACGTATTCACAAGTGCCGGCGTTGAGGATCACCGTGTCCAGCGAACCCCAGACCTCGCTGATACGCTCGCCGATCTCGCGCACGGTCTGGCTGTTGGTCAGGTCGCCGGCCACCACCAGAACCTGGCCTGGATATCGAAGGGCGAGGGCATCCAGCGGGCCTTGGGTGCGGGAACTCAGGGCCACTTGGGCGCCGCTCTCGAGCAACTCCACGGCCAGCGACGCACCGATACCACTGCTGGCGCCGGTCAGCCAATAACGACGGGGCGGTGTAAGGCTCATCCCATTCTCCTTTTCAGCCAACGAATAACGCGACCCAGTAGGGGGACATGTTCATAGAGCAGGGCGCCGGCATCGAAATAGTCGCGATGGCGGTAAACCTTGTCGTGCCACATCAAATGAGAACAGCCTGGCACCTCGATCACCTGGCCGCTGGCCAAGCGTGGGTGACGAAAACGCATAGTCCAGCGCAGGTAGCCCTCGCCTTCGGCCACGGTATCGAAGCCGTGGAAGTCAAAATGCAGCTCGCTGACGTTGCTGTACAAGTCGGCAAAGTAACGCCGCAACGCTGGCAGGCCCTGGACTTCATGCAGGGGGTCGGCAAAGGCGGTGTCCTCGCTGTACAGGCGGCCGAGCAGGTGCAGGTTGTGCTTGTCCAGCGTGGCGAAGGTGTGGGCAAACTGGTGCAGGAAGTCACTCATGTTCGGCCATCTCCTGACGCGAAGGCAGCCGGCGAAATGCGGCCAAGGCGCGCTCGCGAGACTGTTTCAAATCGACGATGGCACGCGGGTAATCCGCCACGCCGAACAGGCCCCCAGCCGCTTCGGGGTTGTGCACTTGTTTTTTATTCAGCGCGGCCAGTTCCGGGAGCCAGCGTTTGATGAATACGCCGTCACCGTCGAATTTTTCCGATTGGCTCAGCGGGCTGAATATCCGGAAATACGGCGCCGAGTCGGTGCCCGTGGACGAACTCCATTGCCAGCCGCCGTTGTTGGCCGCCAGATCACCGTCGATCAGGTGGCGCATAAAGAAGCGCTCGCCCTCGCGCCAGTCGATCAGCAGGTTCTTCGTCAGGAACATCGCCACCACCATGCGCAGGCGGTTGTGCATCCAGCCGGTTTCCAGCAATTGGCGCATGGCCGCGTCGATGATCGGCAAGCCGGTGCGCGCCTGTTGCCAGGCGGCCAGGTCTTCGGGCGCCTTGCGCCAAGCCAGCGCTTCGGTTTCCGGGCGAAACGCGCGGTGGCGGGAAACCCGTGGGTAGCCGACCAGGATGTGCTTGTAGAACTCGCGCCACAGCAGCTCGTTGATCCAGGTGATGGCGCCGATGTCGCCGCTTTCGAACTCGCCCTGGTTGGCTTGCAGCGCGGCGTGCAAGCACTGGCGCGGCGAAACCACTCCGGCGGCCAGGTAGGCAGAAAGCTGACTGGTGCCGGGCTTGGCCGGGAAGTCGCGTTCGTCCTTGTAATAGCTGATCTGCTGATCAACGAAGGCATCGAGGCGACGGCGCGCCTCGTCTTCGCCAGCGGGCCAGAGCGCACGCAAGGTTTCGCTGGGTGTCGGGAACCCTTCGACTGCCGTCGGCACAGGGTCGCTTTTCACGCCAGGCTCGGCCTGGGCCTTTGGCGTCGGCACCACGCGGGGCAGGGCGCTGTGCAGGCGGCTGTAGCAGACCTTGCGGAACTGGCTGAACACCTGGAAGTAGGTGCCGGTCTTGGTCAGCACACTACCCGGCTGGAAAAACAGTTGGTCCAGGTAGCTGTGGAAGGTCACGCCGTCAGCTTCCAGGGCCTGGGCCACGGCGCGGTCGCGGCGGCTCTCGTGAACGCCATATTCCTCGTTGACGTGTACCGACTCCACCGACAGCTCGCGGCACAGTTGGCTCAGTACCGTCGGCGCCTGGTCCCAGGTCGCGGCGTGGCGGATTAACAGCGGAATGTTGAGGTTGCCCAGTGCCTGGCTCAGGTGCTGCAAGTTGCGCAGCCAGAAATCGACTTTGCACGGCGCGTCATCATGCGCCTGCCATTGCTCGGGCGTGATCAGGTAAACAGCCGCGACGGGGCCGCGCTGGCACGCGGCCGCCAGGGCAGTGTTGTCGTGCAGGCGCAAGTCGGTGCGCAGCCAGATCAGATGCATTTAGACAATTCCACGCTGGATCAATAATTGATGGGCCGCCAACAGGTCCTCGGCCACGAACAACTCAGGGATGTCCTGGGTTAATACGCCCAACTCGGCGTGGTGGATGCACACCGTTGGTCCGGCAATCACCGTTGGGCAATGGATGCCGCCCAGCAGTTTGCTGAGTGCCGACACTTGCAACGCCTTGCTTGAGTACAGCAGCACCGCACGGGGTTGCAGGTGTTCCACCGCCAGGGCCAGTTCGCCGACAGGCAGTGGCCAATCGAATACTTCCACCGGGCAATCGGCACTGCTGGCCAGCCAGGCGCTGAGCCACAGGTGCGGTTCCAGGGGCAGGTCGGAATGATTGACCAGCAACAGGGGCGCGCCGTGGAGTTGACGATTGTTGTGATAGATCCGTGCGCCAAACTTGCTGCGCAGCCAGGACAGGAAGAACACCCGCTCCATCTGCGCGCCGAACTGGCCCTGCCAGCGTTGTTCCAGCTCGTTGAGCAGCGGTAGCATCAATTGCTCGCACAAGGTGCGTGGCGGGTAAAGCGCCATGGCCTGGTTGAAGGCGTCATCGACCCGGCGCTCGGCCAGTTCACTGATGGCACTCACCAAATGCTGGCGCAGGCTCTGCCACTCGTTTTCCATCGGCTCCGGGCTACCTTGGGCGGAGTCGATCAGCCCTTTGACCTGGCTGACCGGCACGCCGCGATTGAGCCAGGTGAGGATGGCCTGGATGCGTTGCACATGTTCGGCGCTGAACAACCGATGCCCTTTGGGCGTGCGCTGGGGCACGATGAGGCCGTAGCGGCGCTCCCACGCGCGCAGCGTCACCGCATTCACGCCGGTCTGGCGCGCCACCTCGCGGATCGGCAGCCAGCCGTTTTCCAGGGCCAGGGCGAGGTCTTCGCCGGGTTCGTCGAGCAGGGCAGGTTTCATGGGTTAGATCGCATTACGCAGGCTGAGGTTTTCCGGGTGCGGTTGCAAGTAGGCCTGCTGCGCGATGTAGCGGTCCGGATGTTGGCGAAAGTGGTGTTTGAGCAGGGTCAGCGGCACCACCAGTGGCACGATGCCGTGGCGGTATTGGCCGATGACGGTCTGCATTTCCTGTTTGTCATCGGCACTGATGGCTTGCTTGAGATAGCCACTGATGTGTTGCAGCACATTGGTATGGGTAGCGCGAGTCGCGCATTTTTTCAGGCCCGCCATCAGTTCGCTGAAATAGCCGTCGGCCAAAGCTTGCAGGTCAATGCCCTTGCCCATGCTGCCGAGCAAGTGGCCCAGGCTTTTGTAATGCGCCGGGCTGTGGGCCATCAGCAGGTACTTGTAGCGCGAGTGAAACGTCAGCAAGCGGTGACGGGTAAGGCCGTCGGCCAACAGTTGCTGCCAACTGGCGTACACGAATACGCGGGTGAGGAAGTTTTCCCGCAGCACCGGGTCGTTCAGGCGACCGTCTTCCTCCACCGGCAGGTTGGGGTGTCGAGCACAAAACGCCTGGGCGTAAATGCCGCGCCCGCCACCGTCGACGGGCGTGCCGTTGTCGCGGTACACCTTGACCCGCTCCAGGCCGCAGGACGGTGACTTTTGCATGAAGATGTAGCCGCACAGGTCGGTATGTTCCCGGGCCATTTGCTGGCCGTAATCATCCAGTGGCTGAGTGACATTGAGCGCAGGGTTTACGCTGCCCACGGCCTGCGGGTGGTTGGGGTCCCCGACCAGGCGGATCGCTTGCCGAGGAATGCCCAGGCCGATGGCAACTTCAGGGCACAACGGGACGAAATCGAAATAGTCACTGAGGGTCTGACTGCATAGCAGGGACTGTTTATGACCGCCATTGAAGCGCACGTTCTCACCCAGAAGGCAGGCGCTGATGGCGATCTTCGGTTTCACACGGCTGGACATAAGCAAACCTCTGCAAGAATCCTGTACAAGCTACAAAACTTGTACAACTAAATCTCATCATAGGCTCGATGTTGTACAAGTCAAATATTTTGTACAGGGTTGTGCCGCCGCTTTATTTCCAGCCGATTGTCCAGTCCTCAGCGTTTTTCAGGGTCTGCCAGGGCAGGCGTTCGGCGCGCCGAGTAAGGATGGCCTGCAGTTCGATGTCCAGCACCGTGCCCTCGTCGTCACGGAACAATTCGGTGACCAGGAAGTGTTTTTCCTTGTGGCGGGGATGAGCTGCCGTCCATTTTGACAGCAGCAGTTTGGCGGGGTTGATGCGGTTCATTGCAAGTGCTCGATCAAGCGTCGCGCCGCTTCCTGGCCACTCAACCAGGCACCTTCCACCCGGCCGGAGAGGCACCAGTCACCACAGACGAACAGGCCCAGGTCGGCGTCGGCCAGCACGCCGAATTCATGGCTGCTCGATGGGCGCGCGTAGAGCCAACGGTGCGCCAGGCTGAACGACGGCGCAGGCATGGCGCTGTGCAGCAATTCGGCAAAGGCGCCGTGCAGGTGTTCGATCACCGCTTCCTTGGGCAGGTCCAGGTGGGCCTTGCTCCAGGCGCTGGTGGCGTGCAGCACCCAGGTGTCGAGGGTGGTATCGCGCCCGGGCTTGCTGCGGTTGCGCGCCAGCCAGTCGAGGGGGCTGTCTTGCACGAAGCAGCCCTCCATCGGCGTATCCAGGGGCTTGTCGAACGCCAGGGCGATGGCCCAGGTCGGGTCCATTTTTACCCCGGCGGCGGCGCTCGCCAGCTTGGGCGCGGCGGCCAGCAGGGCGGTGGCTTGGGGCGCCGGCGTGGCAATGATCACGTGACTGAAAGGGCCGTGATTGCCGCCGTCCGCGTCGAGCAGGTTCCAGTGCTGCGTGCCCTGGAAGACTTCGGTGATGCGGCAACCGAACTCCACCGGCAAGTCGTCGAGCAGGGCGCGAGTGATGGCGCTCATGCGCGGCGTGCCCACCCAGCGGATCTGCTCATCGGGGGAGGGCGTCAATTGCCCGGACTTGAAGTTATACAGCTGGGGCTTCCACTGCTCGGCCCAGCCGTTGCTTTGCCAGCGCTGCACTTCGTTGACGAAGCGCCGGTCGCGAGCGGTGAAGTATTGCGCGCCCATATCCAGCGCGCCGGCGTCGCTGCGCTTGCTGGACATGCGGCCACCGCTGCCGCGGCTTTTATCGAAGAGTTGCACTGCATGCCCAGCGTCTTGTAACGCTCGGGCGGCGGAGAGACCGGCGATGCCGGTACCAATGATCGCGATGGGAACAGTCATGGGAGGCCTCGTTTTACCGTTGGGTACAGACTACGCCGACACCAATAGCTGTACAATATTGTTTTTTGGTATAAGTTTTGGCGTGCCTGATTGTGTGGCGTGACCTATGGTTAAGCTAAGGCTTGAACCCCCGTCACGCTCAATTATCAAATTGATCCCTGCTTATAAAATAGACCAGTGAGCGGCGGCGAACGTTACATGAGGAGAGTCCCATGCATATTTTGCTGACCGGCGGTACCGGCTTGATCGGCCGTCAACTCTGCAAGCACTGGCTCGCGCAAGGCCACCGCCTGACGGTGTGGAGCCGGCAACCGGAAACGGTCGCCCGGGTGTGCGGTGCGCAGGTGCTCGGAGTGGCTCGCCTACAAGAGGTGATTGGCACGGTGGACGCGGTGGTCAACCTGGCAGGCGCGCCTATCGCGGACCGGCCTTGGACCCACAAGCGCAAGGCATTGCTGTGGAACAGTCGCATTCACCTCACCGAAACCTTGCTGGCCTGGATGGAAAGCCTGGAGCAAAAACCGGCGGTGCTGATCTCCGGCTCTGCGGTGGGTTGGTACGGCGACGGCGGCGAGCGCGAACTGACCGAAGCCAGCGGCCCGGTGCTGGATGACTTCCCCAGCCAGTTGTGTATCGCCTGGGAGGAAACCGCCCAGCGTGCCGAAGCCTTGGGCATTCGCGTGGTGCTGGTGCGTACGGGGTTGGTGCTGTCTGCCGAGGGCGGCTTTTTGTCGCGCCTGCTGCTGCCGTTCAAACTGGCGCTGGGCGGGCCGATTGGCAATGGACGGCAGTGGATGCCCTGGGTGCATATCAAGGATCAAATCGCCCTGATTGATTTTCTTCTGCACAAGCAAGACGCCAACGGTCCTTATAATGCCTGCGCGCCGCACCCGGTGCGCAACCGCGAATTTGCCAAGACCCTGGGCCAGGTGCTGCACCGCCCGGCGTTCATGCCGATGCCGGCATTTGCGTTGAAGGTTGGCCTGGGTGAGTTGTCCGGCTTGTTGCTGGGCGGGCAAAAGGCTTTGCCTGAACGGCTGCAGGCCGCAGGTTTCACTTTCCAGTTCACTGAGTTGCGTGCGGCTCTGGACGACTTGTCCAGCCGCCTCTAAAGATAGGATGTTGCATGACCGATCACGCGTTGTTACTGGTCAACCTGGGTTCGCCAAAGTCCACTTCAGTGGCCGATGTGCGCAGCTACCTCAATCAGTTCCTGATGGACCCTTATGTGATCGACTTGCCGTGGCCGGTGCGGCGCTTGCTGGTATCGCTGATCCTGATCAAGCGCCCCGAGCAATCGGCCCATGCCTATGCGTCGATCTGGTGGGATGAGGGCTCGCCGTTGGTGGTGCTGAGCCGCCGCCTGCAGCAGCAGATGACCGCGCAGTGGACCCAGGGCCCGGTGGAACTGGCGATGCGTTATGGCGAGCCGTCCCTGGAAACGGTCCTGACACGCCTGGCCGCCCAGGGTATTCAAAAAATCACACTGGCGCCGTTGTACCCGCAGTTTGCCAACAGCACCGTCACCACGGTGATAGAGGAAGCCAAGCGAGTGGTGCGCGACAAGCAACTGAATGTGCAGTTTTCGATCCTGCAACCGTTCTACGATCAGCCTGAGTACCTCGATGCGCTGGCGGCGAGTGTGCGCTCTTATGTGGAGCAGGAATACGATCACTTGCTGCTCAGTTTCCATGGCTTGCCTGAGCGTCATCTGACCAAGCTCGACCCCACGGGCCAGCACTGCTTCAAGGATGCCGACTGCTGCAAGAACGCATCCCCTGAAGTGCTTGCCACCTGTTACCGCGCGCAGTGCTTCAGCGTGGCGCGGGATGTGGCCGAGCGGCTGGGTTTGCCGGAGGGCAAATGGTCGGTGGCGTTCCAGTCCCGCCTGGGCCGGGCCAAGTGGATCGAACCCTACACCGAGGCACGCCTTGAGGCATTGGCCCAGCAAGGGGTGAAGAAGCTGCTGGTGATGTGCCCGGCGTTCGTCGCCGACTGTATTGAGACGTTGGAGGAAATTGGCGATCGCGGTCGCGAGCAATTTCGTGAAGCGGGGGGCGAGGAGTTGGTGTTGGTGCCTTGCCTGAATGATGAGCCGCAGTGGGCGGCAGCGCTTAATACCCTGTGCGAACGAGCGCCGGTTGCCTTGTAATCGAGCCCTGCGGTGATCCAATTGTGGGAGCTGGCTTGCCTGCGATGGTGGCCTAACCGCGACGCTTCCCTACTTGACCCCCCCGCGGACCAATTGTGGGAGCGGGCTTGCTCGCGAAGGCGGCATGGCAGTCAACACAGTTGGATTGTGTACATATCCATTCCTGCGGTAACGGCTGCTTAGGGTTCCGCTTTTACAGCGGGTCACTTTGGAAAAGAGCCGGAATGCCGGCCCAGCCCAAAGTAACCAAAGGGCTCTTGCCCCACCACTCGGCACCTCGCCTAGGCTCGGTGTGCCCGAACACAGGCTTGAATCCGTGGGCCGCCGCCACGCGCCATCCATGGCGCGGGGCGGCTAACCCGGCGTCCTGCCGGGTTACCCACGAATTCAAGCCTGCGTTCGGCCAGCGTGGTTTAACGGGGCGCCTGAGATCAAGATCACAAGCAGATCAAGATCAAGAGCGGCTCGCTTCGCATCGTGATTACCTATGGTCATCGCAGGCAAGCCACACATTTTGACTGTATCTACAGATTAAGGGTCAGGCTAACTGTGAAGTTGCGCGGCTCACCCGGGTTGACCCAATAGTTGCTGTAGGACCGCTCGTAGTACTTTTCATTGAACAGGTTGTTGAGGTTCAGCCCCACCGTCACATTCTGCGTAGCCTTGTAATGTGCCAGCAAATCCACGGTGTGGTAGGCGGGCAGTTCGAAACCCGTGCCGGCTTCGCCTGAGCGGTCACCTACATAGGTGAACGCTGCGCCCAGGTCTGAGCCACGCAACGCGCCTTCCTGGAACTCATACACGCCCAACACACTGCCACTGCGCTTGGCCACGCCCAGAATGCGGCTGCCCGTAGGAATGGTTTTGTCGCCCTTGGTCACTTCAGCGTCGATGTAGGCCAAGGCGCCGATCACGCGGACTGCGTCGGTCACTTGCCCGGTTACTTGCAGGTCGAACCCCTGGCTGCGGGCCTTGCCCATGGCGCGGTTGAGGTTGGTCGCCGGGTCCAGGGTCAGCACGTTTTCCTTTTCGATATGAAAGGCCGCCAAGGTAGCGCTGAGGCGGTCATCAAACAGCTCGCTCTTGACCCCCACCTCATAACCCACGCCTTCTTCAGGCTTGAAGGACTTGCCAGCGGCATCCAGGCCACTATTGGGCTTGAACGACGTGGAGGCGTTGGCAAACACGCCGACTTCCGGCGTGAGCTGGTAGAGCAGGCCGGCGCGCTGAGTGAAGGCGTCGTGGGTTTGGCGGCCCTTGGCGTGGTTGCGGGTGAAGTCGTCGGTGCTTTGTTCGAAGTGTTCGAAGCGCGCACCGATCATGCCGCGCAGGCGGTCTGTGAAGATGATCTGGTCTTGCAGGTTCAGTGCGTGGCTTTTGGTCTGCTCGAAGAAGTCGGTACCGGAGCGTTTGCCGTTGGGTTTGGGCTGGCCGTACACCGGCTTGTAGATGTCGATGGGATAGTCGCCTGCGATCGCCGTCACGCGCTCTTTCTTGCGGTAATCCTCGTACTCGGTACCGATCAACAGTTCATGTTGCCAACTGCCGATATCGAACACCCCGCGTAGTTCCAGCTGGGTGATGCTGTCATGCCAACCGGTGGAGCGTTCACGGTAGCGGCGATTGACGCTGTGGCCGTCTGCGTTCAACGCTCGGCTTTCCGAAGCATCGCCCCACAGGCTGCCTTGCTTGTAATGGCTGGCCAGGCGCAGTTTCCAGGCGTCGTTGAGGTGGTGTTCCAACGCCGCCTGAATGCGGTTGTTGTGGTTGCGGATATTGCCGTCGTTGGGCTCGCCGAGGAAGGTGGAATGGGACATGCCGGTATTGGCGACGATGCCTCGGTCGAAGGTGGAGCTGTGGCGCACGAACTCACTTTCCACCAGCAGGGTGGTGTCCGGGTCCAGTTGCCAACTGAAGGAGGGCGCGACAAACACACGCTTGGCGTCCACGTGATCGCGAAAGCTGTGGTTGTCTTCAACGGCCAGGTTCACTCGCGTCAGCACGCGCCCCTCGCTGTCCAGCGGCGTATTCACATCCAGCGCCGTGCGGTAGCGGTCCCAACTGCCGGCGCTGGTTTGCAGCGTGGTGAAGGCCTCGGGCTGGGGTTTCTTGGTGACGATATTTACCGTGCCGCCGGGATCGCCACGCCCATACAGGCTGGCGGCGGGGCCCTTGAGCACTTCAATGCGCTCGATATTCGCCGCGTCCGGGGTACTGGGGTAACCACGGTTGGCGCTGAAACCATCCTGGTAGAACTCGGACGTGGTGAAGCCGCGCACGCTGTATTCGTAGAGGGTCAGGCCGCCGAAGTTGTTTTGCTTGGATACGCCGCCAGCGAATTCCAGGGCGCGCTCCACGCTGGTACTGCCCAGGTCTTTGAGTACCGTGGCAGGAATCACGCTGATCGATTGCGGGATGTCGCGCAAGGCCGTGTCGGTCTTGGTCGCACTGGCAGAGCGGGTGGCGCGGTAGCCGTCGACCGGGCCGGTGGCGGATTCATAGGCGTCGGAAGTGACGCTGATGGTGTCCAGTTCCAGGGTGTTTTCTTCGGCGTAGGCAGGGTCGAGCAGCAAACCCAGGGCCAGGCCGGCCAAGGGCATAAACTTTCGAGACGGCATGATTGAGCGTTCCAATAGCGATATTGAAACAATATAACATGCCTAATGAGAATGAATCGCTAAGAAATGTAGCCTTACCAGCGCCCGCGAACGGGCGCTAGGATCGCGACGGTTATTGCTCTTCTTTCAATGGTGCGGTCGCCGGTGGTGGGCGCAGGCCGATTTCCGCCGACAGTTTGATCTCCTTGCCGTTGCGCATCACCAGGATCGCCACCTTGTCGGTCGGCTTGATCCGCGCCACCTGGTTCATCGACTTGCGGCCATCACCCGCCGGGGCGCCGTCGATGCTGAGGATCACATCGCCCAGTTGCAGGCCGGCTTTCTGCGCCGGGCCGTCGCGGAAGATCCCCGCTACCACGATGCCTGGACGCCCGGTCAGGCCAAATGACTCGGCCAGTTCCTTGGTCAAGGGCTGTACCTCAATGCCCAGCCAGCCGCGAATCACTTGGCCGTGCTCGATGATCGACTTCATCACTTCCATCGCCAGCTTCACTGGGATGGCAAAACCAATGCCCTGTGAACCGCCAGACTTGGAAAAAATCGCGGTGTTGATGCCAGTCAGGTTGCCATTGGCGTCCACCAGCGCACCGCCCGAGTTGCCGGGGTTGATCGCGGCGTCGGTCTGGATGAAATCTTCGTAGCTGTTAAGGCCCAACTGGTTACGCCCGGTGGCGCTGATGATGCCCATGGTCACCGTTTGCCCCACCCCGAAAGGGTTGCCGATGGCCAGCGCTACATCGCCCACGCGCAAACCGTCGGAGCGGCCGAGGGTGATGGCCGGCAGGTTCTTCAGATCAATTTTGAGTACCGCAAGATCAGTTTCCGGGTCGCTGCCCACCACGCGGGCCAGGGTTTCGCGGCCGTCACGCAGGGCCACCACGATCTGGTCGGCGCCCGTGGTCACGTGGTTGTTGGTGAGGATGTAGCCCTCGGGGCTCATGATCACGCCGGAGCCGAGGCTGGATTCCATGCGGCGCTGCTTGGGGCCGTTGTCACCGAAGTAGCGGCGAAATTGCGGGTCTTCAAACAACGGATGCGCGGGCTTGTTGATGACCTTGGTGGTGTACAGGTTGACCACCGCCGGAGCGGCGATGACCACGGCATCGGCATAGGTCACCGGCCCTTGCACCACTGTGTTGGTCTGCGGCGCCTGTTGCAGGTTCACATCCAGTGTGGGCAGGCCCACCCACTGGGGATAACGCTGGATAATCAGCATCGCGATCAGCACGCCAGCCAACAATGGCCATCCAAAAAAACGCAGTGCCTTGAGCATCAAGTAAGTCCTGACAGGTTGCAGGGGGCGGGAGAGCGCCCATAATGTCGCGCATTATACGAGGCTGTGACGCCTGCGAACGGGATATTTAGGAGTCTTTTATGGCCGTGCCCCTTACTACCCTCGTCGAGGAAGCCGACCGCTACCTCGGCAGCGCCAAAATTGCCGATTACTGCCCCAATGGCCTGCAGGTCGAGGGCCGGCCCCAAGTGATGCGCATCGTCAGCGGCGTGACCGCCAGCCAAGCCCTGCTGGACGCCGCCATCGAAGCCAAGGCCGACCTGGTGCTGGTGCACCACGGTTACTTCTGGAAGGGCGAAAACCCGTGCATCACCGGCATGAAGCAACGCCGTCTCAAAACCCTGCTCAAGCATGACATCAGCCTGCTGGCCTACCACTTGCCCCTGGACCTGCACGCCGATGTCGGCAACAACGTGCAACTGGCTCGCCACCTGGACATCACCGTCGAAGGCCCGCTGGACCCGGGCAACCCAAAAATCGTCGGGCTGGTCGGCTCCCTGGCCGAGCCCTTGTCACCTCGTGACTTCGCCCGTCGCGTGCAGGACGTGATGGGCCGCGAACCGCTGCTGATCGAAGGCAGCGAGATGATTCGCCGCGTCGGCTGGTGTACCGGTGGCGGCCAGGGCTACATCGACCAGGCGATTGCCGCGGGTGTCGATTTGTACCTGAGCGGTGAAGCGTCTGAACAGACCTTCCACAGCGCCCGGGAAAACGACATCAGCTTCATCGCCGCCGGCCATCACGCCACCGAACGCTACGGCGTGCAGGCCTTGGGCGACTACCTGGCGCGGCGCTTTGCCCTGGAGCATCTGTTCATAGACTGCCCCAATCCGATCTAAAGCACAGCATTGAACACTGTGGGAGCTGGCTTGCCTGCGATGGCATCACCTCGGTCAGCCTGAATGAGCGGGGCGCCTGTATCGCAGGCAAGCCAGCTCCCCCATTGACCGAGTTGAGCGCCAAACTCGGCGGCATATTCATATATCGTTTCGGTCTAGCTGGCGCCCTAAATAGAAGAAGTTGCTGTGCTAGCATGCCTCGCTCGAACACGGCCCGCTGGCCGTCCATAAGATCGTTTTTCCGTGAGTAACCATGGTCGACAAACTGACGCATCTGAAACAGCTGGAGGCGGAAAGCATCCACATCATCCGCGAGGTCGCCGCCGAGTTCGATAACCCGGTGATGCTCTACTCGATCGGTAAAGACTCCGCCGTGATGCTGCACCTGGCACGCAAGGCCTTCTTCCCGGGCAAACTGCCATTTCCGGTGATGCACGTCGACACTCGCTGGAAATTCCAGGAGATGTACAAGTTCCGCGACAAGATGGTCGAGGAGCTGGGCCTGGACCTGATTACCCACATCAACCCCGATGGCGTGGCGCAGAACATCAACCCGTTCACCCACGGCAGTGCCAAGCACACCGATATCATGAAGACCGAGGGCCTCAAGCAGGCGCTGGACAAGCATGGTTTCGACGCAGCATTCGGCGGCGCCCGTCGCGATGAAGAGAAATCCCGTGCCAAAGAGCGCGTGTACTCGTTCCGCGACAGCAAGCACCGTTGGGACCCGAAGAACCAACGCCCGGAGCTGTGGAACGTCTACAACGGCAACGTCAACAAGGGCGAGTCGATCCGCGTGTTCCCGCTGTCCAACTGGACCGAGCTGGACATCTGGCAGTACATCTACCTGGAAGGCATCCCGATCGTGCCGCTGTACTTCGCCGCCGAGCGCGACGTGATCGAGAAGAACGGCACGTTGATCATGATCGACGACGATCGCATCCTCGAGCACCTGTCCGAGGAAGACAAAGCCCGCATCGTCAAAAAGAAAGTACGTTTCCGCACCCTTGGCTGCTACCCGTTGACGGGCGCGGTGGAGTCCGAAGCCGAGACGCTGACGGACATCATTCAGGAAATGCTCCTGACGCGAACTTCCGAGCGCCAGGGCCGTGTCATCGACCACGATGGTGCAGGCTCGATGGAAGATAAAAAACGTCAAGGCTATTTCTAAGGGGCTGTCATGTCGCATCAATCTGATTTGATCAGCGAGGACATCCTCGCCTACCTGGGCCAGCACGAGCGCAAAGAAATGTTGCGCTTCCTGACCTGCGGCAACGTCGACGACGGCAAGAGCACCCTGATCGGGCGCCTGCTGCACGACTCCAAGATGATCTACGAGGATCACCTGGAAGCCATTACCCGCGACTCGAAAAAGTCCGGCACCACCGGTGACGATATCGATCTGGCGTTGCTGGTCGATGGCCTGCAGGCCGAGCGTGAGCAGGGCATCACTATTGATGTTGCCTATCGCTATTTCTCCACCGCCAAGCGCAAATTCATCATCGCCGACACCCCCGGCCATGAGCAGTACACCCGCAACATGGCCACTGGTGCGTCCACCTGTGACCTGGCGATCATCCTGATCGACGCCCGCTACGGCGTGCAGACCCAGACCCGTCGCCACAGCTATATCGCCTCGTTGCTGGGTATCAAACACATCGTTGTGGCCATCAACAAGATGGACATCAACGGCTTTGACCAAAGCGTATTCGAGTCGATCAAAGCCGATTACCTGAAGTTCGCCGAAGGTATCGCATTCAAGCCAAGCACCCTGGCCTTTGTGCCGATGTCGGCGCTCAAGGGCGACAACGTGGTGAACAAGAGCGAGCGTTCGCCCTGGTACACCGGGCAGTCGCTGATGGAGATCTTAGAGACTGTCGAGATCGCCAATGATCGCAACTACACCGACCTGCGTTTCCCGGTGCAGTACGTCAACCGCCCGAACCTGAACTTCCGTGGGTTTGCCGGCACCCTGGCGAGTGGCATCGTGCACAAGGGCGACGAAGTGGTGGTATTGCCGTCGGGCAAGAGCAGCCGCGTCAAATCCATCGTCACCTTTGAAGGTGAGCTGGAACACGCAGGCCCAGGCCAGGCCGTGACCTTGACCATGGAAGACGAGATCGACATCTCCCGTGGCGACCTGTTGGTGCATGCTGACAACGTGCCGCAAGTGACCGACGCCTTCGACGCCATGCTGGTGTGGATGGGCGAAGAACCGATGCTGCCGGGCAAGAAATACGACATCAAGCGCGCCACCAGCTACGTGCCGGGTTCCATCACCAGCATCGTGCACCGCGTGGACGTAAACACCCTGGCCGAAGGCCCGGCGAGTTCGCTGCAGCTCAACGAGATTGGCCGGGTCAAGGTCAGCCTGGACGCCGCCATCGCCCTGGACGGTTACGACAGCAACCGCACCACTGGCGCGTTCATCGTGATCGACCGCTTGACCAACGGCACGGTGGCCGCGGGCATGATCATCGCGCCACCGGTGGGTCATGGCGGCGCTGCGCAGCACGGCAGCCTGGCGCATGTGGCCACCGAAGAGCGCGCCCTGCGTTTCGGCCAGCAGCCGGCCACGGTGTTGTTCAGCGGCTTGTCGGGCGCTGGCAAGAGCACTCTGGCCTATGCGGTCGAGCGCAAGCTGTTCGACATGGGCCGGGCGGTGTTCGTGCTGGACGGCCAGAACCTGCGTCACGATCTGAACAAAGGGTTGCCGCAAGACCGTGCCGGGCGTACCGAGAACTGGCGTCGTGCGGCTCATGTGGCGCGTCAGTTCAACGAAGCCGGCCTGCTGACCCTGGCGGCTTTCGTTGCGCCGGATGCCGAAGGCCGTGAACAGGCCAAGGCGCTGATTGGTGCGGACCGACTGCTGACCGTCTACGTGCAGGCATCGCCGTTGGTGTGCGCCGAGCGTGACCCGCAAGGTTTGTACGCGGCCGGTGGGGATAACATCCCTGGCGAATCCTTCCCCTATGACGTGCCGTTGAATGCCGACCTTGTGATCGACACCCAGGCGTTGTCGCTGGAAGACAGCGTCAAGCAAGTGCTGGAGCTGTTGCGTCAGCGCGGCGCGATCTAAGCTTTATAACCGCACAAAAAAGCCCGCCACCGAGTGATCGGTGGCGGGCTTTTTACATATTCTCAAATGTGAACTCGGTCAATGTGGGAGCTGGCTTGCCTGCGATGGCGGACTGTCAGTTTATTTATCCTTAGCTGATCCACCGCTATCGTAGGCAAGCCAACTCCCACATTAACTTGCTTCCACATGTGATCAGCGGCTGGCCGGAAAGTCTTTGTGAAGCTGCTCCAGCAATGCATCCTTGTCTTGCCACAACTGGTTGATCCAGCCCTGGAACGCTAACCGATATTCCCCATCCTGCTCATAATTCTTGCCGATGAACTCGGCCGGGATCTGCACCTCTTCAAAGTGCACCACCACGTCCTTCACGTTGCCGCACAGCAAGTCCCAATAACCTGGGCGCCCGCCGGGGTAGTGGATGGTCACATTGATCAGTGATTTGAGCTGCTCGCCCATGGCATCCAGTACAAACGCAATGCCGCCCGCCTTGGGTTTAAGCAGGTAGCGAAACGGTGATTGCTGCTGCGCATGCTTGCTCGGCGTAAAGCGTGTGCCTTCAGCAAAGTTGAAAATTCCCACGGGGTTGTCGCGAAACTTCGCACAGGTCTTGCGCGTGGTTTCCAGGTCTTTGCCTTTCTTCTCCGGGTGCTTCTCCAAATATGCCTTGCTGTAGCGCTTCATGAAGGGAAAGCCCAGTGCCCACCACGCCAGGCCAATCACCGGGACCCAGATCAGCTCTTGCTTGAGGAAGAACTTCAGGGGGCGAATGCGCCGATTGAGCACGTACTGCAACACCATGATGTCGACCCAGCTCTGATGGTTGCTGGTCACCAGGTACGAGTGCTGGTAGTCCAGGCCCTCAAGGCCAGTCAGGTGCCAGCGCGTACGGCGCACCAGGTTCATCCAGCCCTTGTTGTTGGTAACCCAGGCTTCGTGGGTGTGGTTCATCAGCCATTCGCTCAGGCGCTTGGCGAACGGCAGCGCCTTGAACAGCGCCACGATAAACAGGAACGAACACAGCAGGATCGTGTTCAGCGCCAGCAACAGCGAAGCGATCACCCCGCGCACGGCGGCAGGTAGAAAATCCAGCATTTAGATATCCATGGGTCGGTTGGCGGCTTGGATCGCCGTCAGGGCGATGGTGTACACGATGTCGTCCACCTGGGCGCCACGTGGCAGGTCATTGACCGGTTTGCGCAGGCCCTGAAGCATCGGCCCCAGGCTCACGCAATCGGCGCTGCGTTGTACGGCTTTGTGGGTGGTGTTGCCGGTGTTCAGGTCCGGGAATACAAAGACGGTGGCCTTGCCCGCCACCTGGCTGTTGGGCGCCAGTTGTCGGGCGACGTTTTCGTTGGCGGCGGCGTCGTATTGCAACGGGCCGTCGATCAGCAACGAACTTTGTTGTTCGTGGGCGAGCAGGGTGGCTTCGCGGACTTTTTCCACCTCCTCGCCGCTGGCCGAGTCACCGCTGGAGTAGCTGATCATCGCCACCCGTGGCGTGATGCCGAACGCCGCCGCCGAGTCGGCGCTTTGCAGGGCGATTTCCGCCAGTTCCGCAGCGCTTGGGTGCGGGTTCATCACGCAGTCGCCGTACACCAGCACCTGCTCGGGGAACAGCATGAAGAACACCGACGACACCAGGGTGCAGCCCGGCGCGGTCTTGATCAGCTGCAGCGCCGGGCGAATGGTGTTGGCGGTGGAGTGAATCACGCCGGAGACCAGGCCATCCACTTCGTCGAGGGCGAGCATCATGGTGGCGATCACCACGGTGTCTTCCAGTTGCTGCTCGGCCATGGGCGCGTTGAGGCTTTTGCTCTTGCGCAAGGCGACCATTGGCTCCACGTAGCGTTGGCGAATCAGGTCGGGGTCGAGAATCTCCAGGCCTTCGGGCAGGTCGATACCCTGGGCGCGGGCGACTGCCTCCACATCCGCAGGCTTGGCCAACAGCACGCAACGGGCAATGCCGCGGGCCTGGCAGATCGCGGCGGCCTGTACGGTCAGCGGCTCGCTACCTTCGGGCAACACGATGCGTTTGTTGGCGGCCTGGGCGCGTTGGATCAACTGGTAACGGAACACTGCCGGCGACAGGCGCATCTCCCTTGGCGTGCCGCAGCGCTGGTGCAGCCAGCGCGCATCGAGGTGGCTGGCGACGAAGTCGGTGATGATTTCCGCACGCTCGCGGTCATCGATAGGGATTTCCTTGTTGAGGCTATTGAGCTGGTTGGCGGTGTCATAGGAGCCGGTGCTCACCGACAACACCGGCAACCCGGCCTGGAAGGCGCCTCGGCACAGATCCATGATGCGTGGGTCGGGCAGGGTGTCGCTGGTCAGCAGCAGCCCGGCCAGCGGCACGCCATTGATGGCGGCCAGGCTGACGGCGAGGATGATGTCATCGCGATCTCCCGGGGTTACCACCAACACACCGGGTTTGAGCAGCTCGACAGTGTTACGCATGGTGCGCGCGCAAATGATGATCTTGGTCATGCGCCGGCTTTCGTAGTCGCCGGCGTTGAGGATCTGCGCGCCCATCAGGTCGGCCACGTCGCGGGTGCGCGGGGCATTCAGCTCGGGTTGGTAGGGGATGCAGCCGAGCAGCCGGAAATCACCGCTGCGCAACAGCGGCGAATGCTCTTTGAGGCGCGCCGAGAAGGCTTCCATGCTTTCGTCGGTGCGTACCTTGTTGAGAATTACGCCCAGCACTTTCGGGTCTTTGGGGCCGCCAAACAGTTGGGCCTGCAATTCCACACGGCCGGAAAGCTCGGTGAGCACTTCATTTTCCGGCGCCGAGACCAGGATCACTTCCGCGTCCAGGCTCTTGGCCAGGTGCAGGTTGACCCGTGCCGCGTAGCTGGCGCTGCGGGTCGGCACCATCCCTTCGACGATCAGCACGTCTTTGCCTACGGCTGCCTGTTGGTAAAGGGTGATGATCTCTTCGAGCAACTCATCGAGCTGGCCGTCGCCGAGCATGCGCTCTACGTGAGCCAGGCCCAGGGGCTGCGGCGGTTTCAGGCCGTGGGTGCGCGCCACCAGCTCGGTAGAGCGTTCCGGCCCGGTATCGCCAGGGTGTGGCTGGGCAATGGGTTTGAAAAAGCCGACTTTCAGGCCGGCCCGTTCCAGTGTGCGCACCAGCCCAAGGCTGATGGAGGTCAGACCCACACCAAAATCGGTGGGCGCGATAAAAAAAGTCTGCATGCGAATTCTCTGGAGGTGCATGGCTTGGGTGGCGCTCCATGGGTGAGTGCCTACCGCGAATCAGGCGCCAAGGTTATCGTTATTCGTGCCCTTGCGCACACCAGCCGCACGCAAAGGCCTGGCCTATTTTTTCAAGGCGTTGCGCGGGGTCGAGCACCCAGGCGCGTGACTGCCAGGGCGGCTGGTGGCGCAGGTGCTGGGTGTGGCCGCAAGACAGCTCGGCCACCCAGTGCCCATCGTCGTCCTGATGAAAACCTGTGATCGTGACCGTTGATCGGCCCCGTCCGTCCGGGTTCCGTTCGCTTTCGGGCAAATCCTTGTTTAGACTTGTCCGTTCTTCATTCTTATGCAAAAGGTCTCGCCCCATGACGATCGCCGCTAACAAGGCTGTCTCCATCGACTATACCCTGACCAACGACGCTGGTGAGGTCATCGACAGCTCCGCCGGCGGCGCGCCGCTGGTTTACCTGCAAGGCGCAGGTAACATCATCCCGGGCCTGGAAAAGGCTCTGGAAGGCAAGAACGTCGGTGACGAACTGACTGTCGCCGTAGAACCTGAAGATGCCTACGGCGAATACTCCGCCGAACTGGTCAGCACCTTGAGCCGCAGCATGTTCGAAGGTGTCGATGAGCTGGAAGTGGGCATGCAGTTCCACGCTTCCGCGCCGGACGGCCAAATGCAGATCGTCACCATCCGCGACCTGGACGGCGACGACGTTACCGTTGACGGCAACCACCCTCTGGCTGGCCAGCGCCTGAACTTCCAAGTGAAGATCGTGGCCATCCGCGACGCTTCCCAGGAAGAAGTGGCTCACGGCCACGTCCACGGTGAAGGCGGTCATCACCATTGATTGATGTTTTGATCAGGTGGTAGCAAAAACGCCCCGACTGGTTCGGGGCGTTTTTTTTGCCTTGAGAATATTCCCGGTCAACTTTCTGTAGGAGCGAGCTTGCTCGCGAAAAACCTGAGAGCCCCGCCGGGCGCCAGGCTTCCCGCGTCATCGTTAACGATCTTCGCGAGCAAGCTCGCTCCTACAGTTTTCAGGGGCAAACAAAAATGCCCCGGACCTTTCGGTACGGGGCATTTCTTAACTGTTACACAGCCTGGGCTGCGTTGCAGTTGTTACCACTTAGGCTGCAGCAGGAACGCTCAGAGCCTTGATGTGGCCATTCAGGCGGCTCTTATGGCGAGCGGCCTTGTTCTTGTGGATGATGCCTTTATCGGCCATACGGTCGATAACAGGCACAGCCAGAACGTAAGCTGCTTGAGCTTTTTCAGCGTCTTTGGTGTCGATGGCTTTGACTACATTCTTGATGTAGGTGCGAACCATGGAACGCAGGCTGGCGTTGTGGCTGCGACGCTTCTCAGCCTGTTTTGCACGTTTTTTGGCGGAAGGTGTGTTGGCCACCGTCGAGCTCCTCGAAAGACTTTTTAGGAAATAGCAAACAAAATAGGCCGCGAATCATGCCGATGACTTGACGGGTTGTCAAGGGCGGCTGATGCGAACTGCTGAGTGGTCGATCTGAAGAGGCGGGTGATTTATTTCCGGCGCTTGACCTGTAAACTCGCGAGCTTTGGCTCTGTGCTGTTGCAGGCGCGCAGTATCGCATAAGTGGGCGCGTAGTTCGCCTGCTCTTTATCTATAGGCGCAAACTCTTTCAATGAATCTGCTCAAATCGTTGGCTGCCGTCAGCTCTATCACGATGATTTCCCGGGTATTGGGGTTCGTGCGCGACACCCTGCTGGCCCGCATCTTTGGCGCCAGCATGGCCACGGATGCGTTCTTTATTGCCTTTAAACTGCCCAACCTGTTGCGGCGGATCTTTGCCGAAGGCGCGTTTTCCCAGGCGTTCGTGCCGATTCTGGCCGAATACAAGACCCAGCATGGCGAGGAGGCGACTCGTACGTTCATCGCCTACGTCTCGGGTTTGCTGACGCTGGTGCTGATGCTGGTAACCATCGTCGGGATGCTCGCCGCTCCCTGGGTGATCTGGGCCACGGCGCCCGGTTTTGCCAACACGCCGGAAAAGTTCGCGCTGACCACTGATCTGCTGCGGGTGACCTTTCCTTATATATTGCTGATTTCCCTGTCTTCGCTCGCCGGGGCGATCCTCAATACCTGGAATCGTTTCTCGGTACCGGCCTTTGTGCCGACCTTGCTGAACGTCAGCATGATTATTTTTGCGCTGTTCCTCACGCCGTATTTCGACCCTCCGGTCATGGCCCTGGGTTGGGCGGTGCTGGCCGGCGGCCTGGCGCAGTTGTTGTACCAACTGCCGCACCTGAAAAAAATCGGCATGCTCGTACTGCCGCGCCTGAACCTCAAGGACACCGGCGTCTGGCGCGTGATGCGCAATATGCTGCCGGCGATCCTCGGGGTGTCGGTCAGTCAGATTTCGCTGATCATCAACACCGCGTTTGCCTCGTTGCTGGTGTCCGGGTCGGTATCGTGGATGTATTACGCCGACCGTCTGATGGAGTTGCCATCCGGTGTGCTTGGCGTGGCATTGGGCACGATCCTGCTGCCGACCCTGGCGCGCACCTATGCCAGCAAGGATCGTCAGGAGTATTCGCGCATTCTCGATTGGGGCCTGCGTCTGTGCTTTCTATTGGTGTTGCCATGCGCGCTGGCCTTGGGAATCCTCGCCGAACCGCTGACGGTCTCGCTGTTTCAATACGGGCAATTCGATGCACATGACGCCTTGATGACTCAGCACGCGCTGGTTGCCTACTCTGTCGGCCTGCTCGGTATTATCGTGATCAAGGTGCTGGCGCCGGGCTTCTACGCACAGCAAAACATCCGCACGCCGGTGAAGATCGCGATTTTCACGCTGATCGTCACACAGTTGCTCAACCTGCTGTTTATCGGTCCGTTGGCCCATGCCGGGCTGGCGCTGGCGATCAGTGCCGGTGCCTGTATCAATGCCGGCCTGTTGTTTTATCAGCTGCGCAAGCAGCAGATGTACCAGCCGCAGCCGGGTTGGGGAATGTTCACGCTCAAGTTGCTTGTGGCGGTGGCCGCAATGTCCGCGGTGCTGGTGGGGCTGATGCAGGTGATGCCGGCCTGGGGTGATGGCGATATGCTGGAGCGCTTCATGCGCCTGGGCGCGTTGGTAGTGGCGGGCGTGGTGGTGTACTTCGGGATGTTGCTGTTGCAGGGCTTCCGCCTGCGCGATTTCAATCGCAAGTCGCTGGGATAGCGAGTTTGCCGCGATAAAACAGTTGTTTTATCGATTCGACCCATTTGGCCTGCGCTGTTGCCTGTCGTCCGGGGCTGGGTGTGGTTATAATCGACCACTTTATGAGCAAGAAGCGCGTTATGCAGCTGGTTCGAGGTCTCCACAACCTGCGCCCCGAGCATCGGGGCTGCGTCGCCACTATTGGCAACTTTGACGGTGTTCACCGTGGCCACCAGGCTATCCTGGCTCGGCTGCGCGAGCGTGCGGTCGAGTTGGGCGTGCCCAGCTGCGTGGTGATTTTTGAGCCACAACCGCGGGAGTTCTTTACCCCGGAAACGGCGCCGGCACGCTTGGCGCGCTTGCGGGACAAGTTGCAGCTGTTGGCGGAGGAGGGCGTGGACCGTGTCCTCTGCCTGGCATTCAACCAGCGTTTGCGCAGCCTCAGCGCCGCCGAGTTCGTCGACCGCATCCTGGTGGACGGCTTGGGTGTGCAGCACCTGGAGGTCGGCGACGACTTCCATTTCGGTTGTGACCGGGTCGGGGATTTCGATTTCCTGCAACATGCCGGTGTGAATCAGGGTTTCACTGTCGAGGCCGCGCAAACCGTCGAACTGGACGGCCTGCGCGTGAGCAGCACCCAGGTGCGTAACGCCCTGGCCGCCGCCGACTTCGACCTGGCCGAGCGTTTGCTCGGCCGCCCGTTCCGCATTGCCGGACGGGTATTGCACGGCCAGAAGCTGGCGCGCCAATTGGGCACGCCAACCGCAAACGTGCAACTCAAGCGCCGTCGTGTGCCGCTGACCGGGGTTTACCTGGTAAGTGTCGACATCGATGGCCAATCGTGGCCGGGAGTCGCCAATATAGGCGTCAGACCCACGGTTGCAGGTGATGGCAAGGCCCACCTGGAAGTTCACCTTTTGGATTTTGCCGGTGATTTATACGACCGGCGTTTGACGGTGGTTTTCCACCAGAAGCTGCGTGAAGAGCAGCGTTTCGCCTCCCTGGAGGCGTTGAAAACGGCGATCAATGCGGATGTCGCCGCCGCCCGTGCACTAGCCGCACCTAGCGCCCATCGCTAACCGAAGAGCCTTAAATGACCGACTATAAAGCCACGCTAAACCTTCCGGACACCGCCTTCCCAATGAAGGCCGGCCTGCCACAGCGCGAACCGCAGATCCTGCAGCGCTGGGACAGTATTGGCCTGTACGGAAAGTTGCGCGAAATTGGCAAGGATCGTCCGAAGTTCGTCCTGCACGACGGCCCTCCTTATGCCAACGGCACGATTCACATCGGTCACGCGCTGAACAAGATTCTCAAGGACATGATCCTGCGCTCCAAGACCCTGTCGGGCTTCGACGCGCCGTATGTCCCGGGTTGGGACTGCCACGGCCTGCCGATCGAGCACAAAGTCGAAGTGACTTATGGCAAGAACCTGGGCGCGGACAAGACCCGCGAACTGTGCCGTGCCTACGCCGCCGAGCAGATCGAAGGGCAGAAATCCGAATTCATCCGCCTGGGTGTACTGGGCGAGTGGGACAATCCCTACAAGACCATGAACTTCA
Source organism: Pseudomonas sp. MF6767 (assembly GCF_016405475.1). Lineage (NCBI taxonomy): Bacteria > Pseudomonadati > Pseudomonadota > Gammaproteobacteria > Pseudomonadales > Pseudomonadaceae > Pseudomonas > Pseudomonas sp. MF6767. The sequence goes on from NZ_JAEKCY010000007.1 coordinate 98,640, forward strand.
AGAACGAGGCCGGTGAAATCCGCGCCTTGGCTGAAATCGTCAAGGGCGGTTTCGTGTTCAAGGGCCTCAAGCCCGTGAACTGGTGCTTCGACTGCGGTTCGGCCCTGGCCGAAGCGGAAGTGGAGTACGAAGACAAGAAGTCCTCGACCATCGACGTAGCCTTCCCGATCGCCGACGACGCCAAGCTGGCCGAGGCTTTCGGCCTGGCAAGCCTGAGCAAGCCAGCGGCCATCGTGATCTGGACCACCACCCCGTGGACCATCCCGGCCAACCAGGCGCTGAACGTGCACCCGGAATTCACCTACGCCCTGGTGGACGTTGGTGATCGCCTGCTGGTGCTGGCCGAGGAAATGGTCGAGTCGTGCCTGGCGCGTTACGAGCTGCAAGGTTCGGTGATCGCTACCACCACGGGTTCTGCGCTGGAGCTGATCAACTTCCGTCACCCGTTCTATGACCGTCTGTCGCCGGTGTACCTGGCGGACTACGTGGAGCTAGGCGCCGGCACTGGCATCGTTCACTCTGCGCCCGCCTATGGCGTAGACGACTTCGTGACCTGCAAAGCCTATGGCATGGTCAACGACGACATTCTGAATCCAGTACAAAGCAATGGCGTGTACGCGCCGTCCCTGGAGTTCTTCGGCGGCCAGTTCATCTTCAAGGCCAACCAGCCGATCATCGACAAGCTCTCGGAAGTCGGCGCGCTGTTGCACACCGAAACCATCAAGCACAGCTACATGCACTGCTGGCGCCACAAGACCCCGCTGATCTACCGCGCCACTGCGCAGTGGTTTATCGGTATGGACAAAGAGCCGACCAGCGGCGATACCCTGCGTAACCGCGCGATCAAGGCCATCGAAGACACCACGTTCGTTCCGGCCTGGGGCCAGGCGCGCCTGCATTCGATGATCGCCAATCGTCCGGACTGGTGCATCTCCCGCCAACGTAACTGGGGCGTGCCGATTCCGTTCTTCCTGAACAAGGAAAGCGGCGAGCTGCACCCTCGCACCGTCGAACTGATGGAGCTTGTGGCCCAGCGTGTCGAGCAGGAAGGTATCGAAGCCTGGTTCAAGCTGGACGCCGCCGAGCTGTTGGGCGATGAAGCGCCGCTGTACGACAAGATCAGCGACACCCTCGACGTGTGGTTCGATTCGGGCACCACCCACTGGCACGTGCTGCGTGGCTCGCACCCGATGGGCCACGAGACCGGCCCGCGTGCCGACCTGTACCTTGAAGGTTCGGACCAACACCGTGGCTGGTTCCACTCGTCGCTGCTGACCGGTTGCGCCATCGACGACCACGCACCGTACCGCGAACTGCTGACCCACGGTTTCACCGTCGACGAGAACGGCCGCAAAATGTCCAAATCCCTGGGCAACGTGATTGCGCCGCAAAAGGTCAATGACACCCTGGGCGCCGACATCATGCGTCTGTGGGTGGCCTCGACTGACTATTCGGGTGAGATGGCTGTTTCGGAGCAGATCCTGCAACGCAGCGCCGACGCCTATCGTCGTATCCGCAATACCGCGCGCTTCATGCTGTCGAACCTGACCGGTTTCAACCCGGCCACCGACCTGCTGCCGGCCGAAGACATGCTCGCGCTGGACCGTTGGGCCGTGGACCGTACCCTGTTGCTGCAGCGTGAGTTGCAAGAGCACTACGGCGAATACCGCTTCTGGAATGTCTACTCCAAGATCCACAACTTCTGCGTGCAGGAGCTGGGCGGTTTCTACCTCGACATCATCAAGGACCGCCAGTACACCACCGGCGCCAACAGCAAAGCTCGCCGTTCGGCGCAGACCGCGCTGTACCACATCAGCGAAGCGCTGGTGCGCTGGATCGCACCGATCCTGGCGTTCACCGCCGACGAGCTGTGGGAATACCTGCCGGGCGAGCGTAACGAGTCCGTCATGCTCAACACCTGGTACGAAGGCTTGACCGAACTGCCGGCCGACTTCGAACTGGGCCGCGAGTACTGGGCGGGCGTCATGGCCGTCAAGGTTGCGGTGAACAAGGAACTGGAAGTCCAGCGTGCGGCCAAGGCCGTGGGTGGCAACCTGCAAGCCGAAGTCACCCTGTTTGCCGAGGATGGCCTGACTGCCGACCTGGCCAAGCTGAGCAACGAACTGCGCTTCGTGCTGATCACCTCCACCGCGAGCCTGGCACCTTTCGCCCAGGCCCCGGCAGATGCCGTGGTCACCGAGGTACCGGGCCTGAAGCTCAAGGTGGTGAAATCGGCCTTCCCTAAATGCGCCCGTTGCTGGCACTGCCGTGAAGATGTCGGTGTGAACCCTGAGCACCCGGAAATCTGCGGTCGTTGTGTCGACAATATCAGCGGTGAAGGCGAGGTTCGCCACTATGCCTAATGCAGCCAGTCGTTTCGGACGTCTGGGCTGGCTCGTACTGAGCCTGCTGGTGCTGGTTATTGACCAGGTCAGCAAGGCTCACTTCGAGGGCTCCCTGGAAATGTTCCAGCAAATCGTGGTGATTCCGGATTACTTCAGCTGGACCCTGGCCTACAACACTGGCGCCGCCTTCAGCTTCCTCGCTGACGGCGGCGGCTGGCAGCGCTGGCTGTTCGCGGTGATCGCCGTGGTGGTCAGTGCCGTGCTGGTGGTGTGGCTAAAGCGCCTGGGTCGCGACGACACCTGGCTGGCTATCGCGCTGGCCCTGGTGTTGGGCGGCGCGCTGGGTAACCTGTATGACCGCATCGCCCTGGGCCATGTGATCGACTTCATCCTGGTGCACTGGCAGAACCGCCACTACTTCCCGGCGTTCAACTTTGCCGACAGCGCCATCACCGTTGGTGCAATCATGCTGGCGCTGGATATGTTCAAGAGCAAGAAAACCGGAGAAACCGTCAATGACTGATCAGGTATTGGCTGAGCAACGCATCGGCCAGAACACGGAAGTCACTTTGCATTTCGCATTGCGCCTGGAGAATGGCGACACGGTAGACAGCACCTTCGACAAAGCCCCGGCGACCTTCAAGGTTGGTGACGGTAACCTGCTGCCTGGTTTTGAAGCGGCATTGTTCGGGTTCAAGGCGGGCGACAAGCGCAACCTGCAGATCCTGCCGGAAAACGCCTTCGGCCAACCCAACCCGCAAAACGTGCAGATCATCCCGCGTTCGCAGTTCGAGGGTATGGACCTGTCGGAAGGTTTGCTGGTGATCTTCAATGATGCGGCGAATACTGAACTGCCCGGCGTGGTAAAAGCTTTCGATGACACGCAAGTGACCATCGACTTCAACCATCCGTTGGCCGGTAAAACCTTGACGTTTGATGTTGAAATCATCGACGTTAAAGCGCTCTAACTGACGAAACCGGTTCCTGTGGGGCTGGCTTGTGTGGGAGCTGGCTTGCCTGCGATAGCATCACCTCGGTGTACCTGATACATCGAGACGTTTGCATCGCGGGCAAGCCCGCTCATACAGACGCTTATTCTATAGAGCTGAGTTGATCCAATTTCTTGGCCTGCAAGGCACGAGGCACAGCATGCAAATCAAACTCGCCAACCCCCGTGGCTTCTGCGCTGGCGTGGACCGGGCGATCGAAATCGTCAACCGCGCCCTGGAAGTCTTCGGGCCGCCGATTTATGTGCGCCACGAAGTCGTGCATAACAAGTTCGTGGTCGAAGACCTGCGCGCACGCGGTGCGATCTTTGTCGAAGAACTCGACCAGGTACCCGACGACGTTATCGTCATCTTCAGTGCCCATGGCGTGTCCCAGGCCGTACGTACCGAAGCGGCCGGCCGTGGCCTAAAAGTGTTCGATGCCACTTGCCCGCTGGTAACCAAGGTGCACATCGAAGTGGCGCGTTATAGCCGCGACGGTCGCGAATGCATCCTGATCGGCCATGCCGGTCACCCGGAAGTCGAAGGCACCATGGGCCAGTACGACGCCAGCAACGGCGGCGCCATCTACCTGGTTGAAGACGAAAAAGACGTCGCCAACTTGCAGGTGCACAATCCCGACCGCCTGGCTTTCGTTACCCAGACCACCTTGTCCATGGACGATACCAGCCGCGTCATCGATGCCCTGCGCACGCGTTTCCCGGCCATTGGCGGCCCACGCAAGGATGACATCTGCTACGCCACGCAAAACCGTCAGGATGCGGTCAAGCAACTGGCGAATGAGTGTGATGTTGTGCTGGTGGTCGGCAGCCCTAACAGTTCCAACTCCAACCGCTTGCGTGAGCTGGCCGAACGCATGGCCACGCCGGCGTACTTGATCGACGGTGCCGAAGACATGCAGCGCAGCTGGTTCGATGGCGTTGAGCGTATCGGCATCACGGCGGGTGCCTCCGCTCCGGAAGTGCTGGTGCGCGGTGTGATCCAACAGTTGCAAGCCTGGGGTGCTACCGGCGCCGATGAGCTGGCGGGTCGTGAAGAAAACATCACGTTCTCGATGCCCAAGGAACTGCGGGTCCGCTCGTTGCTCTGACGGCCAGGGTGCTGGAATAGCCTCGGCATAATGCCTGTTCGGTCTTGTCATTGCGCAGGCTGACGCGCCCGCTGGGGGCCAGCACGATCTGATACAGGCTTTGTGCCTGGTCCTTGCCACACACATGCACGGTGCCGGCACGAAATCCCCCGCCGGCGAACACTGGCTCCCCCAGGCCGCTGAAGCGCACCTGGCTCGTAACCGGGCCATTACCGGCGACCGGCACGCGCCCATTGCTCTCGCGCTCCAGCAATACCGGATTGTCGTCATCCAGGTGGCCGCGCCCACTCACATCCAGTATCACGCGCCATCCCAGGCTCCAGTCCTCGTCCTTTGCATGAATGACCACCGCCCGGTTACGCGCGATGGCCTCGGTGCGTGCGTAGCGCAGCCCGGAGGCAAGTGCTTGGGCCGCGCTTTGTCGTTGCTGCGATTCAAGCAAACCCTTGAAACCGGGTACGGCCAGTTGCGCGAGAAAACTGGTGACGATCAGCCCCAGCAACATCTCAATCAGGGTGAAACCTTGTTGTTTCATGTGCGTTCCCTCCTTGGGCACGAGTAGGTTTTCTAGGTATAGCGCTTGGTCGTTGGCGCTGGATGATGGCCTTTATGTCCAAAGTATTTCCCTTTGTTCCGGGAGCAGCGCCGCTCGAAAACCGACGCTAGTCTTGGGTCGCACAGCAGGTCTTGCCTGCTTTTTTTCACCGGCCTTCGACATGGATGACGACGGAAATGCCAGCCTGCCAGAACCGATTCCTGCGCGTTGCGCACTCGCGCCAATCCGGCATGACGCTGGTCGAGGTGCTGGTAGCGCTGTTGATTTTGGCGATCGGCCTGATGGGCGCTGCGGTGCTGCAACTCAACGCGCTCAAGTACACCAACAGCGCCAGGATGACCAGCCAAGCCAGTTTTATTGCCTATGACATGCTCGACCGCATTCGCACCAATGCTGGCGCCGATTACACATGGGGCAGGGCGGAGCTGGCGCCGCCCAACACTGCCACCGCCAGCGTGCGTGACCTCGACCTGCACGATTTCGAGGCCAATATCACGGGTTTTGCCGGCGAGGATGCCAAAGGTTCAGTGGTGGTGAACGGGCAAGAGGTCACCATCAGCATCAGTTGGGCGGATGCCCGAGCAGCAAACCGCCCAGGGGCGCGGGAAACCTTCACCCTGACCAGTCGAATCAGTAATGAACAGGGAGTGTCGCAATGAAGCGTCTTGGGCGAGGTTTCAGTCTGGTGGAAGTGTTGCTGGCGCTTGCCATCGGGTTGATCTTGATACTGGGGGCGAGCCAGATACTGATCAGTTCGCGGTTGACCCATGCCAGCCAGCAGGCCGCCATGCTGCTGCAGGATGATGCGCGGTTTGTGCTGAGCAAGATCACCCAGGATATTCGCCAGGCAGGCATGCTGGGGTGTTTGGCCGTGGCCGCTATCGACAATGCTCCGGCTGCCTTTGATCGGCCGATAAGCTGGGAAGCTGCGGGGAGTGCGAAGTCACTGACGCTGGTGACCGCGAATGTCGGCGATGGCGTCGGCAAGACTGACTGGACAGTGTTGTCCGACTGCAAGGAGGCGGCCAGGGCTTATGCAGGCACACCACCCGGAGCCGAACCCGGCCAACTTCGCTTTGGCATACGCCAACTTACCTACACCTACGAATCGGGTCAGTTGAAGATCAGTACCCCGGCAGCACCGGCCAAGGCAGTATTGATGGATAACTTGCGGGCATTCGACGTCAGCTTCGGCATGGCGGCCACCTCGGTATCGACAGTTGTGGTGCGCTATGACAGCCATCCGGCCGATGAGTCGCTGATACGCAGCGTGCGCATTCTCATGACCCTTCAAGATCCCTCTGGGCGGGTGAAGGACCAGACCTACAGTGTCGTGGCGGCACTGCGAAATCGGCTGGGGTAGGGGCAATGACCATGCAGGGCGGTATCCAAATGCGGCAGGCCGGGACGGTGCTGCTGATCAGTCTGGTGTTCCTGTTGGTGCTGTCGCAGGTGGGGCTGTCCTCGATACAGGCTGCGGTCTCCCAGCAAAAAGTCGCGAGCAGCCTCTGGCATCGCAATCAATCGTTTCAATCTGCCGAAAGCGGCCTGAGGTTGGGGGAATCGGCCGTGCAAAAGGTTGGCCAGGCGATGCCTGTCTGCCACTCGATCACCCGTTGTGCGCCGCCTGCTGAAGCGTTTTCCTTGACGGCGGCCGGGACGAACCCTGTCTCGGCGATCACCTGGCTTGCCTTGAAGAATGGGTTTTATGGCATTCAATCCCTCGGCGAGGGTGAAGGGCTGGCTCATTTGCCGTCCCATTCCCTGGCCACGCTTTTTCGAGTCACTTCGGTCGGTCTCGCGGGGCAATCGCGCACGGTGCTGGAGACGGTCTATGCCCGTGTAGAGGAGGGCGGCCGCGTCAGGTTTCGACGGGTCTTATGGCGGCAACTTCAATAAGGAGCAATCGGATGGGCAAGGAGAGCCAGGGTTTTACCCTGATTGAGTTACTGATCGTCGTGGCGATCATCGCGTTGCTGGCCGGGATTGCGTATCCCGGGTACCTCAGCCAGGTGAAGAAGGCGTATCGGGCGCAGATCGTCGCGTTGTTGAGCGAACAGGCCCAGCAACTGGAGCGTTCTTATACGAGGAATGGCACTTTTATTGATGCAGGCGACGTCAGCGCGGGCAATGATCATTATAGAATCAGTGCCGTCCTCAACCCTCAGGATTTTGACCTGCTCGCCACACCCGCTGCGGACTCGGTCATGGCGAACGACGCGTGCGCAGCATTCAGCTTGACCAGCACCGGTATGCGCGGCAACCCGGGAGCAGGGCCTGAAATGTCGCCCAAGGTCTGCTGGGGGCAAGGATGAGCGTACTTGAAGCGTGGGCGCCGGGCGCGCCTTTCCCTGTTTATCGGCTGGATCAAATGATGGCTAAGCAACAGCAAGTGGTGATTGTCGGCGGCGGAGTAATCGGGCTGTTGACGGCGTACAACCTCGCCAGTGAGGGCCAGGCGGTCACGCTGCTGGAGCGCGGTGGGCTTGGGCAAGAGGCTTCCTGGGCGGGCGGTGGGATTGTCTCGCCGTTGTACCCGTGGCGCTATAGCCAGGCGGTCACTGCCTTGGCCCATTGGTCCCAGGATTTTTACCCTCAACTGGCGCAACGGCTATTTGCTGCTACCGGCGTCGATCCGGAGGTACATACCACGGGTTTGTATTGGCTCGACCTGGATGACGAAGCGCAAGCACTGGCCTGGGCTGCCCGTGAAGGGCGACCGTTGAGCAAGGTGGATGTATCGGCGGCCCATGACGCGGTGCCGGTGCTGGGGGGCGGCTACTCCCAGGCGATCTACATGGCCAACGTGGCCAATATTCGCAACCCGCGCCTGGTCAAATCATTGAAGGCGGCGCTGCTGGCGTTGCCGAACGTGACGATTCGCGAGCAATGCGATGTGTCGGGCTTTGTACTCGGCGGCGGCAGGGTGGTGGGTGTGAATACCGCTACGGGCCACGTTTTGGGGGATCACGTGGTGCTCGCGGCCGGCGCCTGGAGCGGGCAACTGCTGGATACGCTGGGCTTGGGGCTACCCGTGGAGCCGGTTAAAGGCCAGATGATCCTGTACAAATGCGCGTCCGATTTTTTATCCAGCATGGTCCTGGCCAAGGGGCGTTATGCGATCCCGCGGCGGGATGGGCACATCCTGATCGGCAGCACGTTGGAGTATGAGGGATTCGACAAGACGCCGACCGACACCGCGCTTGAAAGCCTCAAGGCATCTGCGCAGGAACTGATTCCCGCCTTGACGGACGCCGAAGTGGTCGGGCATTGGGCCGGTTTGCGGCCTGGCTCACCCGAAGGTATACCGTTTATCGGTGAGGTCCCTGGCTTCAGGGGGCTGTGGCTCAATTGCGGGCATTACCGCAATGGTCTGGTACTCGCACCGGCATCTTGCCAGTTGTTCACCGACTTGCTGCTGGCGCGGGCTCCGATCATCGATCCAGCGCCTTACGCCCCCGCAGGTCGCCTCAACGCTGGATAGACTTTGGCCCTTGTTCCAGGTGCGCCTGGGTGCAGTACCATTCCTGAGGTGAGCTCAGTGCGCGATCCTGCGGCAGGTGCACGCCACAGTGAGCGCAACGCACCATCAGGGCTGCATCCGGCTCGGCAGGCCGTTGCTGACGGGAGGCAGGGTTTTTGAATTTGCGCCAGAACCATACCGCGGCAGCAATGACGGCAATCCAGAACAGTAGACGAAGCATGATGGGCAGTTTCTCGCAAAGGAATGCGCCAGTTTAGCCAAGGTGGTCACGGGCGCACAGGGCAATAAATACTCGCTCATAAAAAAGGGAGCTCCTTCAGAGCTCCCTTTTGCGTTGCGTCGAACAATCAGTCGAACACACCGAAGGTCATGTAGCTGAACCACGAACGGTCCTGGTTGTCGCCCAGGGCTTGCGGCTCTTCTTCTTCGATCACATCGCCGTTCTCGTCGTGCGGCTTGAGCTCCGAAGGAATGGCGTCCTTGGCGTCCTGGTACTGCTTGATCACGTCCTGGTTGGCGCGGGTTTCACCCGGCGGCAGCGGTGGACGGGACTCGATCAGGCCCAGGGTGTACTTGCTCAGCCACGAACGGTTGTCCGCTTCGTCAACCTGAGGCACGAACTGGCCGTCTTTCAGGCTAGGGTGGTCAGGGTAGTTGAGCTTCAGGGTTTCCAGGCTGGTAGTCGCGAGGGTGTCCAGGTGCAGACGCTGGTAAGCCTCGGTCATCACGGCCAGGCCGTCACCCACGGACGGGGTTTCCTGGAAGTTTTCCACCACGTAGCGGCCACGGTTGGCTGCGGCCACATAAGCCTGACGGGTCAGGTAGTAGTGGGCCACGTGGATCTCGTACGAAGCCAGCAGGTTGCGCAGGTAGATCATGCGCTGCTTGGCGTCCGGCGCATAGCGGCTGTTGGGGTAGCGGCTGGTCAGCTGGGCGAACTCGTTATAGGAGTCGCGGGCAGCCCCCGGGTCGCGCTTGGTCATGTCCAGCGGCAGGAAGCGCGCCAGCAGGCCAACATCCTGGTCGAACGAGGTCAGGCCCTTCATGTAGTAGGCGTAATCCACGTTCGGGTGCTGCGGGTGCAGGCGGATGAAACGCTCGGCAGCGGACTTGGCAGCTTCCGGCTCGGCGTTCTTGTAGTTGGCGTAGATCAGCTCAAGCTGGGCCTGGTCGGCATAGCGGCCGAACGGGTAACGCGACTCCAATGCCTTCAGCTTCGCTGTGGCGCTGGTGAAGCTATTATTGTCCAAGTCTGTCTGAGCTTGCTGGTACAGCTCGACTTCGCTCAGGTTTTCGTCGACGACGTCCTTTGTTGACGAGCAAGCAGCAGTCATGGCGAGGATGGCGATCAGCAGCAGGTGTTTCACTTGCATGGCGGCTTGCGTCCCTATGACGGCCGCTGTCTTGGGCGGGGCCGTCCTGTTATGATGAGCGCCCCGTTGAAAGCCTCGGGGCAAAAGACGCCGTATTTAACCACAAGCGCGCAGCCGAAACCAAAGGCTACGCCACGCCTAGTCTGAGCATGTCCGATAAAATTGAACTTCGCGCAGAGGTGCCGTCCGAATTGGGCGGCCAACGCCTCGATCAAGTCGCCGCACAATTATTCGCTGAGCACTCGCGCTCGCGCCTTTCCGCCTGGATCAAAGACGGCCGCCTGACTGTGGATGGAGCGGTTATCCGCCCGCGAGACATAGTCCATGGCGGTGCGATTCTTGAGCTGACTGCCGAGCAGGAAGCCCAGGGAGAATGGGTTGCCCAGGACATCGAGCTGGATATCGTCTATGAAGACGACGACATCCTGGTCATCAACAAACCCGCGGGCCTGGTGGTTCACCCGGCCGCCGGGCACGCTGATGGCACCTTGCTCAATGCCCTGTTGCACCACGTGCCGGACATCATCAATGTGCCGCGCTGCGGCATCGTGCACCGTCTGGACAAGGACACCACCGGCCTTATGGTGGTAGCCAAGACCATTCAGGCGCAGACGCAACTGGTTACGCAATTGCAGAGCCGTAGCGTCAGCCGCATCTATGAGTGCATTGTGATCGGCGTCGTTGTGGCCGGTGGCAAAATCAACGCGCCCATTGGTCGTCACGGCCAGCAGCGCCAGCGTATGGCGGTGATGGAGGGCGGCAAGCAGGCCGTCAGCCACTACCGTGTGCTGGAGCGTTTCCGCTCCCACACCCATGTGCGGGTCAAGCTGGAAACCGGGCGTACCCACCAGATTCGCGTGCACATGGCGCACATCAACTTTCCGTTGGTCGGCGACCCAGCCTACGGTGGCCGCTTCCGTATTCCGCCGGCGGCCAGCCAGACCATGGTTGAGTCGCTCAAGACGTTCCCGCGCCAGGCACTGCATGCACGCTTCCTGGAACTGGATCATCCGACGAGCGGTAAGCGCATGAGCTGGGAATCGCCACTTCCAGACGATCTGGTCTGGCTGCTTTCGCTGCTCAAGCAGGATCGCGAGGCGTTTGTCGGATGAATGACTGGCTGATACCTGACTGGCCCGCGCCGGCCCGGGTAAAAGCCTGCGTCACCACCCGTGCGGGCGGCGTCAGCCTGGCGCCGTTCGACAGCCTCAACCTGGGCGATCATGTCGAGGACAGCCTTGAGGCCGTCCTTGAAAATCGTCGTCGCCTGAGTGACGCCTTCGATATCCAGCCTGCCTGGTTGCGTCAAGTCCATGGCACTCAGGTGGTTGAGGCCGATCCGGGCCGTACTGTCGAGGCAGACGGCAGTTGGACCAGCACCGCTGGCATCGCCTGCACATCCATGACCGCCGATTGCCTGCCTGCGCTGTTCTGTAATCGAGCGGGCACCCGCGTTGCTGCAGCCCATGCCGGTTGGCGTGGCTTGGCCGCTGGGGTGCTGGAGGCCGCGTTCGAAAGCCTGGATAGCGCTCCCGCAGACGTTCTGGTCTGGCTCGGCCCTGCCATTGGCCCGCAAGCCTTCGAAGTTGGCCCGGAGGTGCGTGAAGTGTTCATGCAGCAACTGCCGGCCACCGCTGAAGCCTTTGTTCCCAGCCACAACGCTGGCAAGTTCATGGCCGACATCTACCAGCTGGCGCGTCTGCGTCTGGGAGTGCGCGGTGTTTCCGCTGTGTATGGTGGCGGTTTGTGCACTGTGACCGACCCGCGTTTCTTTTCTTATCGCCGCAGCCCGCGTACGGGCCGATTCGCCTCCCTTATCTGGCTTGAACGCTAGACTGTCCTGATCTGTATCAACCGTCCGCCGCTTGAAACGCCCAGAATCCACCCCATCTATAAGGGTATCTGGCAGGTTTCTTCATTCAGGATGTGTTTGTTCATAGCTCCGGCCTGCTCAAAAGGAAGGTGACTAATGCGTATTGATCGTTTAACCAGCAAATTACAGTTGGCCTTGTCCGACTCTCAATCCTTGGCGGTGGGCCTCGACCACCCGGCCATTGAACCTGCGCACTTGATGCAGGCACTCCTGGAACAGCAGGGTGGTTCTATCAAACCCTTGCTGATGCAGGTGGGCTTTGACGTTAACAGCCTGCGCAAGGAGTTGAGCAAAGAGCTCGACCAACTGCCGAAAATCCAGAATCCCACCGGTGACGTGAATATGTCCCAGGATCTGGCGCGCCTGCTCAACCAGGCCGACCGCCTGGCCCAGCAGAAAGGTGACCAGTTCATCTCCAGCGAACTGGTGCTGCTCGCCGCCATGGACGACAACAGCAAGCTCGGCAAATTGTTGCTGGGCCAGGGCGTGAGCAAGAAAGCCCTGGAAAACGCCATCAACAACCTGCGTGGCGGCGAGGCGGTGAACGACCCTAACCATGAGGAGTCGCGCCAGGCCTTGGACAAATACACCGTAGACCTGACCAAGCGTGCCGAAGAAGGCAAGCTGGACCCGGTGATCGGCCGTGACGACGAGATTCGTCGCACCATCCAGGTGTTGCAACGTCGCACCAAGAACAACCCGGTGTTGATCGGTGAACCTGGCGTGGGTAAAACCGCGATTGCCGAGGGCTTGGCCCAGCGCATCATTAATGGTGAAGTGCCAGACGGCCTCAAAGGCAAGCGCCTGCTGTCTCTGGATATGGGCTCGCTGATTGCCGGTGCCAAGTTCCGGGGTGAGTTCGAAGAGCGCCTCAAATCCTTGCTTAACGAATTGTCGAAGCAGGAAGGGCAGATCATTCTGTTTATCGACGAATTGCACACCATGGTCGGTGCCGGTAAAGGCGAAGGCTCCATGGACGCCGGCAATATGCTCAAGCCTGCCTTGGCGCGGGGTGAGTTGCACTGCGTCGGTGCAACTACGCTTAACGAATACCGTCAGTACATCGAAAAGGACGCAGCCCTTGAGCGTCGCTTCCAGAAAGTTCTGGTGGAAGAACCCAGCGAAGAAGACACCATCGCGATCCTGCGTGGCCTGAAAGAGCGCTATGAGGTCCACCATAAGGTGGCTATTACCGACGGCGCGATCATCGCGGCGGCCAAGTTGAGCCATCGCTATATCACTGATCGTCAGTTGCCGGACAAGGCTATCGACCTGATCGACGAAGCGGCCAGCCGCATCCGTATGGAGATCGATTCCAAGCCGGAAGTGCTTGATCGCCTGGATCGGCGCCTGATTCAACTGAAAGTCGAATCCCAGGCGTTGAAGAAAGAAGAAGACGAAGCGGCCAAGAAGCGTCTGGAAAAACTCCAGGAAGAAATTGTTCGCCTGGAACGCGAGTATTCGGACCTCGAAGAAATCTGGACCTCGGAAAAAGCCGAAGTACAGGGTTCGGCGCAGATCCAGCAAAAGATCGAGCAGTCCCGTCAGGAACTGGAAGCGGCGCGCCGTAAAGGCGACCTGAACCGCATGGCCGAGTTGCAGTACGGGGTGATCCCGGACCTGGAGCGCAGCCTGCAGATGGTCGATCAGCACGGCAAGCCTGAGAACCAGTTGCTGCGCAGCAAGGTGACCGAGGAAGAAATTGCCGAAGTGGTCTCCAAGTGGACCGGTATTCCTGTGTCGAAGATGCTCGAAGGCGAGCGCGACAAGTTGCTGAAGATGGAAAGCCTGTTGCATCAGCGCGTCATCGGCCAGGAAGAGGCAGTGGTGGCGGTGTCCAACGCGGTACGGCGTTCCCGGGCAGGTTTGTCCGACCCGAACCGTCCAAGCGGCTCGTTCATGTTCCTCGGCCCAACCGGTGTGGGTAAGACCGAGTTGTGCAAGGCCCTGGCCGAGTTCCTCTTTGATACTGAAGAGGCCATGGTGCGGATCGATATGTCCGAATTCATGGAGAAACACTCGGTGGCTCGCCTTATCGGTGCACCGCCAGGCTATGTAGGCTATGAAGAGGGCGGTTATCTGACCGAAGCCGTGCGGCGCAAGCCTTACTCGGTGATCCTGCTGGATGAGGTCGAGAAGGCGCACCCGGATGTGTTCAACATCTTGCTGCAGGTGCTGGAGGATGGTCGCTTGACGGACAGCCACGGGCGTACGGTGGACTTCCGCAATACGGTGATCGTGATGACTTCCAACCTGGGCTCGGCACAGATCCAGGAATTGGTGGGTGATCGTGAAGCTCAGCGTGCGGCGGTGATGGACGCGTTGACCACGCACTTCCGTCCGGAATTCATCAACCGGGTCGATGAAGTGGTGATCTTCGAGCCTCTGGCGCGGGATCAGATCGCGGGCATCACCGAGATCCAGTTGGGCCGCCTGCGTAGCCGTCTGGCTGAGCGCGAGCTGGACCTTGAGCTGAGCGGCGAAGCGTTGGACAAGCTGATCGCGGTCGGTTACGACCCGGTGTATGGCGCACGGCCACTCAAACGTGCGATCCAGCGCTGGATCGAGAACCCACTGGCGCAGCTGATTCTGTCGGGCAGCTTTATGCCTGGCACCCGCGTCACGGCGACGGTGAAAGACGACGAAATCGTCTTCCATTAAGCCCTGCGCTTGGCGCAACCATAGAAGGCCCCGCATTGCGGGGCCTTTTTTTTCGATAGGGCGTTGAACTGTAAGGCAAAGGCTTGTAAAGTGCGCCCCGCAGCAACGTCAGCCCACGGGTTTCTTCTCCCCAAGAAGAAATCAGAAAGAAGCGCAAATCATTGTCTTAAAAGCAATTTAAAGGGTTGACAGGGGTTTTTAAGATTGTAGAATAGCGCGCCTCAGAGACGCTAACGTAGCGATACGGACAGGGTCGAAGAGGAAGCAACACAGCAGTAACTTTGAAATATGTAGTTCCGTGATAGCTCAGTCGGTAGAGCAAATGACTGTTAATCATTGGGTCCCAGGTTCGAGTCCTGGTCACGGAGCCAATTTCAAACCGGGGTATAGCGCAGTCCGGTAGCGCGCCTGCTTTGGGAGCAGGATGTCGGGAGTTCGAATCCCCCTACCCCGACCATATTTGGGTCGTTAGCTCAGTTGGTAGAGCAGTTGGCTTTTAACCAATTGGTCGTAGGTTCGAATCCCACACGACCCACCATTTTTGAGACCAGTTAACGCTGGAATCGAATCTTAAGATCAGAGGCCAAAAGCGCTGATCGAAGAAGGCGACTGAAAGGTCGCCTTTTTATTACCGGGGTATAGCGCAGTCCGGTAGCGCGCCTGCTTTGGGAGCAGGATGTCGGGAGTTCGAATCCCCCTACCCCGACCATATTAAAAATCCTCGTATCGAAAGATACGGGGATTTTTTTTGTGCGCGCGAATCCTGAATTCTCCGCAAAACAAATGTGGGAGCAAGCCCGCTCCCACATTTGCCAGGCCTCCTTCGAGACCAGGTTGTTAATGCAATTTAAGGCGTGGCTCGGTGCCGCGGCCGATCTTGCTGCCCAGCATCAGCATCGCCGTGCGGAAGAACCCATACAGCGCCATCTGGTGCATGCGGTACAGCGACACGTAGAACATCCGCGCCAGCCAGCCTTCCAGCATCACACTGCCCGTCAAATTGCCCATCAGGTTACCCACCGCGGAAAAGCGCGACAGCGAGATCAGCGAGCCGTAGTCGGTGTACGTGTAGGTCGGCAGCTCCTTGCCTTCAATCCGCAGCTTGAGCGATTTGGCCAGCAACGACGCCTGTTGGTGAGCCGCTTGGGCCCGTGGCGGCACATTGTGGTCGGTGCCCGGTTGCGGGCAGGCGGCGCAATCACCAAAGGCGAAGATATTTTCGTCGCGGGTGGTTTGCAGAGTTTGCAGGACTTGCAGTTGGTTGATGCGGTTGGTTTCCAGACCGTCGATGTCCTTGAGGAAACCGGGTGCGCGGATACCGGCCGCCCAGACCTTGAGGCTGGCCGGAATCACCTGGCCGCTGCTGGTGATCAAGGCATCGGCAGTTACTTCACTGACCGCCGAGTTGGTCAGTACCGTCACCCCTAGTTTTTCCAGGGTCTTGTGCACTGGCCCACCGATCCGCTCCGGCAGTGCAGGCAATACCCGCGGGCCGGCTTCGATCAGGGTGATGTGCATGTTTTCCGGCTTGATACGATCCAGGCCATAGGCGGCCAGTTCATGGGCGGCGTTATGCAGCTCGGCGGCCAGCTCGACCCCGGTGGCACCGGCACCCACGATGGCGACGCTAATCTGTTCAACGGCGTCGGTCTGCCCGGCATGGGCGCGCAGGTAGTGGTTGAGCAGTTGCTGATGGAAGCGCTCGGCCTGCTTGCGGGTATCGAGGAACAGGCAGTGTTGCGCTGCGCCCTCAGTGCCGAAGTCGTTGGTAGTGCTGCCTACCGCAATTACCAGGCTGTCATAGCCCAGCACGCGGGCAGGCACCAGTTCGCGGCCTTCTTCGTCGAGGGTGGCGGCCAGCTGGATTTTCTTCTGCTCACGGTCAAGCCCGCTCATGCGCCCCAGCTGGAACTCGAAGTGGTTCCATTTCGCCTGGGCAACATAGTTGAGTTCGTCTTCAGATGAGTTCAGTGAGCCGGCCGCGACTTCGTGCAGTAACGGCTTCCAGATGTGGGTCAGGTTAGTGTCGACCAGCGTGATGCTGGCCTTGCCACGCTTGCCCAGGGTCTTACCCAGGCGGGTAGCCAACTCCAGGCCGCCGGCACCGCCGCCGACGATAATAATACGATGGGTCATGGGGATATCTCGCAAGGCTAAAAGAAATCGGAGCAGTTACCCTCGCGAGCGCCAGGCGGCTCATAGCGTCAGGTAACTCAATAGGCGGCTCAGCGCACCGAGCCCGATTACCACGACCAACACCACGCAGAGGAGCAGCCACGGCCGGAAAGGCTTGCGCTCGACTCTGTGCTGGGAAAGTCGCAGGTACTCTTCGACACGCTCTTGGTCATCGGGTTTCAGGCGGCTGGTCATAAAGGCCTCGTCAGGTAGACGTTGCAAAGGGGCGCCACGTTACAGCCAGGGGCATCAAAGGCTGATGCCGACATCAAACACTATGCTGCGGCCAAGGTTGTTGCGCAAGAAATCCGGTGCGTCCGGGTGCGCGAACAACACCCGGGCGAAGGTTGGACCCACCAGTGACAGCGAGCGCCAGCCCTGGCGCAGGTATTCGGTCGGCGGCGGAAAATGGCTGTTGAGGTCCAGTACTTCGCGCTTGAGGCTGGTAAACGCAATAAGGTCCAGCTCCCCCAAGTCCATCCCGCGTTCTTTATAGTTGTGGGCTTTTTTACGCAGTGTGGGGGCCAGGCGCAGGAGGAATTCATGGGCGGGGATTCGCCGTGGCTTGGCTTCGCGCCGTACCAGTTGGCTCAAGGAGAAAGCACTGCGCCTGCGCAGCAACTCATCGCGCCACTCGTCGTTCAGGCGGCGGCCCTCATCCAACACAAAAAAGACCTCGAAGCTGGCGTCGCGAAACAACACGTCGGGCGGCTCCTGGCCCGCTGCGTGGAATTCTTCGACACGGTAGGGCACATTCAAGCCTTGTAACAGGCGCTGGCAGACCCAACGCTCACGCTCCCACTTGCGGGCATTGGACAGAAACGCATTGGCTTGTTCGGCTGCTACGGTGAGCAGGCGCAAATAATCTGAGTCATCCATAGTCGCAGCTTAGCGTTCAAATGATGACCACAGGAAGTCTTGCCTTAAAACCCGGGTGTAGAATGCTTGCGTGAAACAGGCCCAGGGACGAGGTGTGTGATGAGGTTTTTGGTAAAGGCAGAGCATCCGTGATCAGTGCAGCGGTTCTGGCACCCCAGACGCTCGGCCTCGGCTGGCTGGTGTATGCGCCCGTGTTGATGTGGGCGATGCTGCGCTCGCCATGGGTGGAGTTGTTTGCCGACCGTCGGCGCCAGCACTTGCTGTTCGGCACGGTGTTCGCGCTGTTCATGCTGTGGCTCGTGCGACGGGATTTCGATACCGGCGTGTCCTACCACTTTATCGGCATGACCGCCGTGACCTTGCTGCTGGATTGGCCGCTGGCAATCGTCGGTGGCTTTGCCGCCCAGCTTGGCTTGATGCTGTTGGGGCGCCAGGATCTGGCCGCGCTTGGCGTCAATGGCCTGCTGCTGATCGTGCTGCCGGTGCTGGTTACCGAAGGGTGCGCGCTGTTTGTAGAGCGGGCGCAGCCGCGAAACCCCTTTGTGTATATCTTCTGTTCGGGCTTTTTTGCTGCCGCCCTCTCGGCATTGCTATGCCTGTTGGCCGGCTTGGGCTTGTTGTGGTTCGACGGTCTTTTTGCGATGCCTGAGTGGTTGGAAGATTTTGTCGGTTACCTGTGGCTGATCATCTTTCCCGAAGCCTTTATCAACGGCATGGTCATCAGCGCGCTGGTGGTGTTTTGCCCGGAATGGCTGGAGACGTTCAACCGCACTCGCTACCTCTCGGCGCCGTGGAAGGACGACGATTCGCGGCGTTGATCCAGGTCAAATGCCAGGCCGCGGCGCGGGTCCATGCTCTGCAAAATTTTCAGGAGCACGGACAATGAGTGTGTACGAGTGGGCACGGCAGGAGTTGCGCAGAAGCCAGGATGCAGCGCAGGAAATCGGTTTTGACCCCGGGTTGACCTTGCGCGCCATGCTCAGTGCGGTGGTGCAGCAAAGCAAGGGGGTACGCAGTTTTGAAGACCTGGCCGACGAGTTGCAATACCTTGCAGAAAACCTCGACGACCAGCAGGATTATGCCTTTATGCGGCCTTAGTGGCGCGGCGGCAGGTCTTCGGAAAACAGTTCATCTTCGGCGTCAGGGGCCACGGGAATCTTGTGTTCTTCAGCGGCCCAGGCGCCCAGGTCGATAAGCTTGCAACGGTCCGAGCAGAACGGTCGGTTGAGGTTGGTCGCTTTCCATTCCACGGGTGCACCGCAGGTTGGGCAGTCGACGGTCAAGGGTTGGCTCATGATCGGCCTCCACGCAAAGTAAGGTAAAAGTGGTGCAGTCGCTCGACCTCGCCGTGCAGCCAGGCGAGGTCCTTATCGTTGACCAGCACGTCATCGGCATGGTTCAGGCGGTCTTCGCGGCTGGACTGGGCCTTGAGAATCGCCTGCACCTGTTGTTCGCTGATGCCGTCGCGCTGCAGGGTACGCTGAATCTGCAGCGATTGCGGCACGTCGATCACCAGGATGCGCTGGGTCATGCTGTACTGTCCGGACTCGATCAGCAGCGGCGACACCAGGATCGCGTAGGGCGATCGGGCGCGTGCCAGGTGGCTGCGAATTTCCTCGGCGATCAGCGGGTGCAGCAAGGCTTCCAGCCACAGGCGCTCTTGTGGGATCTCAAAGATCAGTTTGCGCAGCGCGGCACGGTCCAGCTGGCCGTCGGGTTGCAGCACGCTGGCGCCGAAATGTTCGGCGATGCGTGCCAGGGCAGGGCGGCCAGGCTCGACCACCCAGCGCGCGGCATGATCGGCATCCACCAGGTCGATGCCCAGCTTGATAAAGTGCTCGGCCGCAGCGCTTTTGCCGCTGCCAATGCCGCCCGTGAGCCCAAGAATCCAGGGTGTTGCAACAGAAGTGGTCATCTGAAACCGACAGACTGCAAATAGAAGTCGGTTATTTGACCACCCCAGAGCAATGCAATCCAGCCGGCAATTGCCAGGCAGGGGCCAAACGGCATTGGCGCTGACACCTGGGCCTTACGCAAATGCAGCAGGATCAGCCCGGCAAATACGCCCAGCAGCGAGGCCATCAGCAGGGTCATCGGCAGAATCTGCCAGCCGCCCCAGGCTCCCAGCAAGGCCAATAACTTGAAGTCGCCATGGCCCATGCCGTCTTTGCCGGTGGCCAGCTTGAACAGCCAGAACAGGCACCACAAGCTCATGTAGCCGATGACCGCGCCCCACAGTGCATCGGGCAGTGGCGTCAGCAGGTCAGCACTGTTGAGGATCAGCCCCAGCCATAGCAGCGGCAGCACCAGCACATCCGGCAGCAGTTGGTGATCCAGATCAATCAGGCTCATGCCCAGCAAGCCCCAACTCAACAGCATCACCGCGCCGGCTTGCCAGCCGAAGCCGAAGTGCCAGGCGACAGCGGTTGAGATCAGCGCGCACGCGAGTTCGGTGAGGGGGTAACGCAGGCCGATAGGGTCGCGGCAGTGGGCACAACGCCCGCGGAGCAGCAGGTAGCTGAGCACCGGGATATTTTCCCAAGGCCGAATCGGTTGATTGCAGTGCGGGCAGCAGGAGTTCGGGTGCATCAGGTTATAGGCCGGCCCACCGGGCTCGGCTGGCAAGTCGAGAATCTCATGGGCCTGGGCACGCCATTCCCGCTCGAGCATTTTGGGCAGGCGCCACGCCAGCACATTGAGGAAGCTGCCGACGATCAGGCCCAACACCAGCGCCATGCCAACAAACGCCCAGGGATGTTCGCTCAGCAGCAGGCTCAAAACGCCGTCCCCAATTGAAACACCGGCAGGTACATGGCGACTACCAGCGCGCCGACAATCCCCCCCAATACGACCATGATCAGCGGCTCCATCAGGCTGGTGAGGTTGTCGACCAAGGTATCCACGTCTGACTCGTAGTGGTTCGCGACTTTTTCCAGCATGCGGTCCAGGGTGCCGGACTCCTCCCCGATTGCGGTCATCTGGATCGCCATGCCTGGGAACAGGCCGCTGTTATGCATCGATTGATTCAACTGCATGCCTGTGGATACATCGTGGCGCATACGTTCGATTGCCTGTTTGAAGGGGCCATTGCCGACGGCGCCGGCCACCGAACCCAATGCCTGTACCAGAGGGACGCCCGCCGCAAAGGTGGTGGAAAGTGTGCGAGCGTAGCGAGCAACCGCAGATTTGTGCAGCAGTTTGCCTGCCACGGGTACTTTCAACAAACCTGCCGCCAACCAATGGCGAAAGCCCGGGTAAGTTCGATAGGCGTGATGCCCAGCGACCATTATGGCGCCCACGGCCAGCGCCAGCATCCACCACGCGTGTTGCAACAGTTCCGACAGTGCAATGACCGCCAGGGTAAACCCGGGCAATTGGCCGTTGACCCCGGCGAACAAGTTCTGGAACTGCGGCACAACGTGAATCAACAGGACTGTGCTCACCCCTGTGGCAATTACCAGTACCGCGACAGGGTAGGTCATGGCTTTCTTGATCCTGGTTTTGAGCCGTTGGCTTTTTTCCAGATGAATCGCCACGCGCTCGAGCAAGGTTTCCAGGGCGCCGGCTATTTCGCCAGCTGCTACCAGATTGCAATACAACTCATCGAAGTAGCGGGGATATTGACGCAGGGCAGCGGCCAAGGGGTGGCCGCTGGCAATGTGCTGTTTCAACGCCTTCACCAGTTCGCGCAGCTGTAGGTTTTCGACGCCTTCGCTGATGATGTCGAAGGCTTGCAGCAGCGGGATGCCGGCTTTGAGCAAGGTGGCTAACTGGCGAGTGAACAGGGCAATATCTGCGGGCGTTATTCGCGTCTTGAAGATGTGTAAACCGCAAGATTTCTTGCGCACACGCTCAGGGCAGATCCCTTGCTGGCGCAGTTGTACCTTGATCAGCGCAAGGTTATGCCCGGCGATTTGCCCGGAAACCCGGCGGCCTTTGCGGTTGATGCCTTCCCAGGCATAGATTGTTGGAGTGTCGTTCATGTGAGGTTGGCGCACCCAGGTCGTGAAGAGTTTATAGCTTAGTCAGGTGGCGAATTCGGGCAGGCTGGCGCTTGGCGATAAAATGTCAGATTGTGCGTCTTGCAGGCGAACGGCTGCGTGGGGATGAGTACACTGGCGCCGTTGCACACTACGGGGCGCAGGATGCGCCTTGTCATGGTTCTATTCTGGAGAGTGAAAGAGATGCGTCAAAAAGGTTTTACCTTGATCGAATTATTGATCGTCGTGGCAATCATCGGCATTTTGGCCACCATCGGTCTGCCCATGTACACCAAGCACCAGGCCAAGGCCAAGTTCACGGCGGGGTTGGCTGAAATCAGCGCGCTAAAGGCCGGCTACGAGGACGCCATCAACCAGGGCACCGTGCCAACCCTGGCCCTCATCGGGGGCACAAGCCCTACCGCCAACTGCACCATCGAAGTGACAGGCGATGTGGCCTCGGGCGCAGGCTCCATCCGTTGTGAAATCTTGGACGCGCCCGCGCCCGTGCTCGGCAAGACCATCGCCTTGACCCGCAGCGCCACCACCGGCTGGAGCTGTGCCACCACGGTAGAGCCGCAGTACGCTGCCAAGGGCTGCGGCGCCAACGGCGCGTGACAGTCGCCGGGCGGTGAGCGAGTTGGTTGCTGCATGCCCAATGCAGTGCTAGCTTTAGCCCACCGCCCGTGTAGCTCAGCCGGTAGAGCAGCGCACTCGTAACGCGAAGGTCGCAGGTTCGATTCCTGTCTCGGGCACCACAGGCACCACTGTTTCAACGGCAATGTTTTCAGATGATCCCAGAATGGTTCTGAAGGCCAGGTGAGCCGGGCATTTGCCCCCGCTCTTTTGTATCTGCGCAACCTTGAAGACCCAGATGCATTCCCATTCCTCGATCTAAGAGAACGACATGACCACGACTGAGATGACCCAGGAAGCACGGCACGAACAAGCGCTCAAGCATTACCTTGAAGCGACGCCGCAGCTTAAAGAAGAGATCAAGGACCTGAGTGCCGACGATCAGCGCGACCAGATTCAGTGGGCATTCGAAGATGAGGCCGAGAGTCAGGGCTACCAGCCTTGGGAGTTGACCCTCAAGTACACCTCGACGCCGGAAGAGTTCGAAGCCGCGCGGTTGGCCTTGCACAAAGAGGCGGCCGAGGTGCTGGGTGTCGATTGGGACGAGTACTGCGAGATGAATAATCTGGTGGTCTAGGCACGGCGGGCTTGTTGTGGCGAGGGAGCTTGCTCCCGCTGGGCTGCGAAGCAGCCCCAAATTGGATAATCGAAATACATCAGGTGTACGTCGATGAACGGTTTGGGAGCGCTGCGCACTCCAGCGGGAGCAAGCTCCCTCGCCACAATCGCCCGGCCCTGCATGGTTTCTCAGATGCTCAGGCGCATCGACAGATCCACCGCCTTCACATCCTTGGTCATCGCGCCGATGGAGATGTAGTCCACGCCGGTTTCAGCGATAGGCAGCAAGGTGGTTTCATTGATCCCGCCGCTGGCTTCCAGCTTGGCCTTGCCTGCGTTCAGGCGCACGGCTTCGCGCATGTCTTCCAGGCTCAGTTCATCCAGCATGATGATGTCGGCACCCGCCGCCAGGGCCTCGCGTAATTCCTCCAGGCTTTCCACTTCGATTTCCACCGGCTTGCCCGGGGCAATCTTGTGGGCGGCGGTGATCGCTTGGGCAATACCACCGCAGGCGGCGATGTGGTTTTCCTTGATCAGGAACGCGTCATACAGCCCGATACGGTGGTTGTGGCAACCGCCGCAGGTCACCGCATATTTCTGCGCTAAACGCAGGCCGGGCAATGTCTTGCGGGTGTCCAGCAGCTTGACCTGGGTGCTGGCGACAAAGTCCGCCAAAAATTGCGCACGGGTGGCAACCCCTGACAGCAATTGCAGAAAATTCAACGCGCTACGTTCACCACTGAGCAGCGAGCGGGCCGGGCCCTCAAGGTGGAACAACGCCTGGTTGGGGCTCACCCGTTCACCATCAGCCACCTGCCAGTGCACAGCAACCCGTGGGTCCAGTTGACGAAACACCGCATCCACCCACGCCGTGCCGGCGATAACAGCCGCCTCACGGGTAATGATCGTGGCCTTGGCCAGCCGTTCGGCCGGGATCAACTGCGCGGTGATGTCGCCACTGCCGATGTCTTCCAGCAGTGCGCGGCGCACGTTGGCTTCGATTTCGGCGGTGAGGTCGGCAAGACGGAGGTTCGGCATAACAGGCTCCACAAACAAAGTGCCTCGATTATAGGGCCAGCGTGCGTTCTAACCCAGGCTAGCCACTCATTTACCGCACAAAGTCAGAGTGTGCTGGCGCAACTGCCCTCGTTTGCAAGATAATCTCGCGCCTTGCAATTGGCGTCATAGCTTTGACGTCCTGGTGGTGATCGGGTGTTTGCAGTGCCTGCCGGGCCTGCGCTCCGTCTCTCCACCGCTCAAAACCGCCGTTTCAGGAGGCCAGGATGCACAATGACGGGAAGGTGGTGCCTATCAACAGGGCACAGGCCACGCCATCGCCGCTCGCGCGCCTGCCGGTGGTGTTGCTGCAGGTGCGTGACAAGGCTGCGCAACAGCTGCAGCAAGGCTTGCAGGAACTGTTCGATAACGCCGACGACACCCTGTTCGAAATGGCCGAAAAGGCCCGTAGCACCGTCGACCATCATATTTTTTTCGAGGCCATGCGCGACCTGCGCCTCAAGCGCAAGAACTTCGAGCGCGTGTTCATGGAGCAGCTGTTTGTGGCGTTCGCCAACCTGGGCCAGGCCCGGTGCAGCGGTGCACACCTGGTGCCGCTGGTGTCTTATGAGGCGGCACCCGGCACCAGCGCGGATGACGTGGAAAAAGCCGTGGCTCTGGAGGCGATGCTCGGTCGGGTGCGGCATCGTGATGGCTTGGCCCTGGGGCAGTTGGACGCACGCTTGAGTGAACTGCTCGGCAGGCGCCTGGAGGACCCTGAAAACCCCTTGGGCCCTGCGCGGCTTTGTGAGTTTTTCCTGCAAGCAGGGCGCAGCCTGGGGGTGGAGATTCGCGTCAAGCTGGTCATGCTCAAGCTGTTTGAGAAATACGTGCTCAGTGATGCCGACCTGTTGTATGGCGAGGCCAACCAATTGCTGATCGCCACCGGCGTATTGCCGCAACTCAAGACGGTCCCGTCCCGTCGAGCTGGCGGGCGCGAGGCCCGGGAGCACCAGCATTACACCAGCCAAGCGATGGTCGCCCCGCCGCTGGATAAAAGCGGCCAGCAAGCGTTCAGTGCCTTGCAAAAGTTACTGGTAGCCGTGCGTGGCAGCGTGGCCCCGACCCTTGAAGCCAGTGCCGAGCCGCAGCCGATTGCCACCCGCGATCTGCTACGGCTGTTGTCGCATTTGCAG
The DNA here is from genome assembly GCF_016405475.1 of Pseudomonas sp. MF6767. Taxonomy (NCBI): domain Bacteria; kingdom Pseudomonadati; phylum Pseudomonadota; class Gammaproteobacteria; order Pseudomonadales; family Pseudomonadaceae; genus Pseudomonas; species Pseudomonas sp. MF6767. The sequence goes on from NZ_JAEKCY010000007.1 coordinate 123,449, forward strand.
CAATATGTCCCGGAGCCCGGTGGCGAGGACGATTTCGACCTGCGCAACCAGCTGGAACAGTTGCTGACCCGGGGCAGCGTCAAAAGCGGCAAGTCGAGGGTGTTAGAAGAGGCAGACGAAGATGTGACCAATCTGGTCGCCATGCTGTTTGAGTTCATGTTCGATGACAGCGGTGTGCCGGACGCTTTCAAGGCGCTGATCGCTCGCTTGCAGATCCCGCTGCTGAAAGTGGCGGTGCTGGACAAGAGCCTGTTCAGTTGCGCAGAGCATCCGGCGCGGCGCTTGCTCAATGACATCGCGAGTGCCGTCATCGGCTGGAGCCCGCCCTATGACCACCCACGGGACAACCTCTATCTGTGTATCGAGCAACTCGTACAGCGTGTGCTGAATGAGTTCGTCGAAGACCCGGCGATTTTCTCCCAGTTGCTCACCACGTTCAGCGCATTCATAGCCCAGGAGCGCAAGCGCAGCGAGCGACTTGAGCGACATACCCGTGACGCCGAGCAAGAGCGCCTGCAGGTCGAGGTGGCGCGCCAGCGTGTGGCGCACGTGCTCAATCGGCGGCTCGTGGGCAAAACCTTGCCGCCATCGGTGCTGCAATTTGTGCAGCAGGCCTGGAGCCAGGTGTTGTTAGTGGCCGTTCTCAAGCACGGTGAACAATCGCTGCAGTGGCAGGCGGCGCTGCGCACCGTGGATGAATTGATCTGGAGCGTCGGCCTGCGTGAAGACACCGAAGCGGGCCGGCGTTTGCTCGAGCAATTACCCGGGCTGCTCAAGGCCTTGCGTGACGGGTTGGCCGGTGCGGCCTTCGATCCTTTCAGTACCCGCGAGTTCTTCCTGCGGTTGCAGGCCATGCATGTTCAGCCGCTCGACGACGAGGTGCTGGTTGAAGTCCGTGAGCCTTTTATCCTGGGGGCTGGCCCGCCGGGTGCCGACGAACCACTGCCCCATGATGACCCCGACCTGCTCAAAGCCAAGCAGTTGCGAGCCGGTACCTGGGTAGCGCTGCAGCAAAATGAAGCCGGTACCCTGCGCTGCAAATTGACCGCCATCATGCCGCCCGCCGATACCTATGTTTTTGTCAGCCGCGCCGGCCTCAAGGTGTTGGAGAAAAGCGCGGGCCAGTTAGCGCTGGCGTTCAAGCAGGGCGTCCTGCACGCCTTGGATGATGGCCCGCTGTTCGAGCGTGCGCTGGCAGCGGTGGTGGACAACCTGCGGCAACTCAATCGCGGCAAGTGATCGCAACCGCAGGGTGGAACGCGGCATACTGGTCACACCTCTTATCATTCAAGGAGCCTGTATGCAGTTGGACCCCGCCAGCGGTTGGTGCCAGGGCATTCGTCATTGCCCTTCGCCCAACTTCAACGAGCGCCCTGAAGGCGAAATCTCGCTGTTGGTGGTGCATAACATCAGTTTGCCCCCGGCGCAGTTCAACACCGGCAAGGTGCAGGAGTTTTTCCAGAACCGTCTGGATATCTCAGAACATCCCTATTTTGAAGGGATTGCGAGCCTACGAGTGTCTGCGCATTTTCTGATTGAACGTGACGGCACTGTGACGCAATTTGTTTCGTGCCGCGACCGTGCCTGGCATGCCGGTATTTCCGTCTTTGAAGGGCGCGAGGTCTGCAACGATTTTTCTCTGGGAATCGAGCTGGAAGGCACGGATGACCTACCGTTTACCAATGCCCAGTATGCGGCGTTGATCGACCTGACACGCCAACTGCTGGCCGCATACCCAGATATCACCCGCCAACGTATTTGTGGTCACAGCGACATCGCTCCGGGGCGCAAGACCGACCCGGGCCCCGCTTTTGATTGGGCGCGCTTTCGCAGCGCCCTGCAGGATGGAGGACACGAACGATGAGTTTCCTGGTGTTGGTGCTGGCCGTGTGGATCGAGAAATTCTCGGCCTTGCGCCTGCGGTTGCAGCGCGACGGTGGATGGCTGCGTGAGCTGGCCAAGCTGGAATCGAGCCCGCGCATGGGCAAGCGCCCCTGGTTGATCCTGCTGATATTGGTGCTGCTGCCGGTGGCATTGCTGGCATTGTTGTTGCTGGTCCTGGAGCCGGTGGCCTATGGCCTGTTGGCATTGCCGGTGCACTTGCTGGTCGTGATCTACAGCTTGGGCCGTGGCGATCTATTGGCGGGGCTGGGGCCGTTTCGCGATGCCTGGCGGCGCGGTGACCTGCAAGCGGCCGAGCATGTGGCCGAACGCGACCTCAAACTTGGTGCCGACAGTGGCGAGCAATTGCTGGAGCGCGTCCAGGGCTACCTGCTGTGGCAGGCGTATCAAAGCTTTTTCGCGGTGATTTTCTGGTATTTCCTGCTGGGCCCGGTGGCCGCCCTGGCCTACCGCCTGTTGGCGCTGGCCAGCGAAAACAGCCAGAACCCGTTGGTGGCCGAGCGCGCCACGCAACTGCGCCACGCGTTTGACTGGTTGCCGGTACGCCTGCTGGCGGCCAGCTTTGCCTTGGTGGGTAATTTCGTCGGGGTCAGCCGTGTGATGCTCCACGAACTGTTGAGCTGGGACATCAGCGCGGCACAGTTGGTGGAAAGAGTCGGCCTGGCCGCCGCGGAAATTCCTGCGCCCGTGGTGGGGGCCGATGGCATCAACAGCCTGGATCGCTTGTGGGAACTGCTGCTGCGTGCGGCGGTGCTGTGGTATGCCGGGTTTGCGATCTGGACGGTGTTGCCCTGATGGTAGGAGCGAGCTTGCTCGCGAAAAACGTCAACGATAACGCGTGCTTCCTGAATAAACGCGGCGTCTGTGAGTCTTTCGCGAGCAAGCTCGCTCCTACATGGCGTTAGGGCTTTCCCCTTGCCACATTTGGCCTCCAGACACGCCGTTAACCTTACGTTACAAAACTCCCTTTCGAATTGAGCTATACAGATAGAGCGCCAAATAGTGGCTATCTGCCGCCGCCCTGCGCCTCAATAAAAATAAAAGAAGGGGAGGTCACCTGTGAAGAGCTTGCTCTATCCCGCCGTCGCGCTGATGAACCGCCTGAGTTTCGGCATGAAGTTCAGCCTGATCAGCGTGCTGTTCCTGCTGCCGATGCTGGCGACCAACTATTACCTGGTGCGCGACTCGTGGCGTGAATACCAGGGCACCCGGGTCGAACTGCAGAGTCTCGACCTGCTCGGCAGCAGCCTGGCGTTGCGCCGCGATCTGGAAACCCTCAACAACCAGGTAGAGATCAATGCCACCCTCGGCCAGTCCGGTAAAGCGGCAGACCTGGAGACCAGGATCAGCGCCTTGGAAGCGAGTGTAGTGGGGCGCTTGCAAGGCTTGCGCGCCATCGCGACCCAGCCCGAGCAAGTTGCCGTCTTCGACAGTAAGCGCGATGAGCTGATCGCTGCGTTCAAGGCCCAGCAACAGGAAACTTCGTTGCTCAACAAAGCGGCGTTGATCGGCAAGTTACTCAACCAGGCCCAGATGTTCAGCCAGATCATTGCCAGCCAAGCCGGCTTGAGCCGTGATCCGCAAAGTGATCTGCGCCAGCTCAGCGACCTGGTCACCACCGTCACCCCTCAAGTCACCCAGGCCTTGGGCGAAGGCCGTGCGATGGGCGCGTACTCCCTGGGGCAGGGCTTTATCAATTCATCCTCCAGCACCCGTTTTGACGAACTGCTGCAGCAGCTGGAAAAACTCCACGGGGAATATGGCTTGAAGCTGCAGGACGCGTTGGGCGCCAGCCAGGCCGCGCATGCAGCCCTCGACGTTTCGGCGCAAGCCAGCCGGGCCAGCCTCAAGCAAGGCAGCGAGTTTTTTGAAGAGCAGGTGGTGATGGCCGAGACCCTCGATACGTCTTGGCAGGGTTTTTATGACGGCGTCAGCCAGTTGATGGCCAAGACCTATCAATTGGATGACGCCACCCTGGCATTCCTCGGGCAGCAGTTGCAGCAACGCCTGGCGCAAAACCGCCTGCACATGGTGTTGCTGGTCACGGCCCTGGCGGCGGTGTTTGCGTTGATTTTCTATCTCTATGCCGGTTTTTTTGTCTCCACTCGCACCACCTTGCGCCGCCTGGGGGCGATGATGGACAAAGTGGCGGCAGGTGACATGACGGTCACCTTCGTTGCTCAAAGCCGCGACGAGCTGGGCGACTTGGGCCAGGTGTTCAATGGCACCGTGGCCAAGATTCATGACCTGATCGAACGTGTTGGGCATACGGTCAGCCAGGTGGAGCTGCAGGCCGGCCAGGTGCAGGCGGTGTCGGCACAGAGTAACCAGGCGGTGTCCGGCCAGCGCAGCCAGATCGAACAAGTGGCGACCGCGATGAACCAGATGTCCGCCACTGCCCAAGAGGTGGCGCGCAGCGCGGCGGCGGCGGTCAGTAGTGCCCAGAGCGTCAATGATGAAACGGTCACCGGGCGTGCGCTGGTGCAATCCCAGCAAGGCGGCATCGCCCGCCTGGCGGCGGAGATTGACGAATCGGTGCGGGTGATCAACCAACTGGCTGCCGACAGCCAGTCCATCAGCAGCGTCCTGGAAGTGATCAAGAGCATTGCCGAGCAGACCAACCTGCTGGCGCTCAACGCGGCCATCGAAGCCGCGCGCGCCGGTGACCAAGGGCGTGGTTTTGCGGTGGTGGCCGACGAGGTGCGCACCCTGGCTCGGCGCACCCAGCACTCCACCGAGGAAATCGAGCAGATGATCAGCCGCTTGCACAGCGGCGTGGGCGCGGCGGTGAAGGCCATGGGCAGCAGCCATGAAATGGCGAATGGCACGGTGGGGCAGTCGGAAAAAGTCCAGCAAGCCTTGGAAAATATCCTGGGGGCAGTTGGGATGATCGTCGATCAGAACCAGCAAATCGCCGCCGCCGTGGAGCAGCAAACGGCGGTCGCCCACGACATCGACCAGAACATTGTCGAAATCAACCGTGCTGGCGAGCATGCAGCGCAAGGCGCCCAGCACACGGAAGCGGCCAGTCGACAACTGGCAACCCAGGTGGTTGAGTTGAAGCAATTGATTGGTGCGTTTCGGGTGTAGGGAGGTTCTGAAGGGCGGAGCCACGGGCCCTGTGGCCCATGTCTTGATTTACCGATGCGTCTTTTATCGGGGCGTGAATAGGTGAAAATTTATTTCATCCGTCACGGTCACGAGGGGACAAAACGATGGCCGCCGCAATCGGTATCAGGGGGCACTGCGCCCAGTGCAACATGACGTTTGAACTCAAGCCTTGGCAACTGAACGCCATCGCCATCGATGTGCCGTTTGACTGTATGTATTGCCACTGCGGGTTGCAGTTGGGCTGCGTCAAGCAGTTGCGCCAATTCAGGGCCCTGGACCAATGGGCGCTGGTGCGGCCGAGCATGATCATGCTGACGTGCGCGACCTTGCTGGTGGCCTTGGTCGCCGAGTGGCTGGGGCTGCTCAGTGTCATCGCGCAGTTCAACATTTCACTGGTCGCGGTGTTGATCCATTTGCTGGTGGTGCGCTACGCCCGTCATCGCCAGACAATGACCTTGAACTTGCAGGCCATCAGTGCGCTACCAGTTGAACAGCTCGCACGCATTGCGTGTGCTCGCCTCAGCCAGCAATAGAGGGCTGATACCCATGCGCTCGGCCAGGGCCGTGCAGATGTCTGGCAGGTGCTGCGGGCTATTGCGCTGGTTGGGGTACATGGCCGGGGCCATATCCGGCGAGTCGGTCTCCAGCACCACGGCGTCGAGGGGCAATTGGGCCAGTACCCGGTGCATGCGCAGGGCCTGGGGCCAGGTGGCAGCGCCACCCAGGCCCAGTTTGAACCCGAGCTTGATGTACTCGCGTGCCTCTTCAACGCTGCCGGCGAACGCATGGATGATGCCGCCTCTGGGCAGGCGGATACGCTTTAAGGTGGCAATTACCGCGGCGTGGCTGCGGCGAACGTGGAGCAGGGCCGGCAGCTGGAAATCCACCGCGAGTTTCAGCTGGGTTTCAAATAGCGGTTGCTGGCGCTCGTGGTCCAACTGTTCAAGAAAGTAATCCAGGCCAATTTCGCCCACGGCGCACAGTTGCCGGTGGCCATGCAGGCGCGTCAACCAGTCGCCCAGCTCCAGCAGGTCGGCGGGGCGATGCTCATCGAGATACACCGGGTGCAAGCCGAAGGCGGCGAACAAGCCTTCGTCCTGTTGCACCAAGTCCCATAGCCGCTGCCAATTTTTCTGGTACACCCCCAGCACCACCAGGCGCCGCACGCCGAGGTCACGGCTGTGGGCGAGGACGTGCGTGCGATCCTGGTCGAAGTCCTCGAAGTCCAGGTGCGTGTGGGTGTCGATCAGCTCCACGCTCAGGCCTCGAGGATACGCTGCTTGAAGGTCCGGCCAATCGCATGCACGCCGGGTTGGTACTGTTCTTCTTCAACGGCGGCCAGGGCCAGGCGCAGGGCGGTCTCGGCAATCAACTGATGTTGTTGGGCCATGGCGTTGACCGGCAGCGGGAGGAAATCCAGCAACTGGGTATCGCCGAAGGTGCCCAGGCGCAGGGGGCGTGACTTGAGAGGGAAGTCATGCAGCGCATCAAACACCCCTTGGAGCAGTACGTAGGAGGTGGTTACCAGCGCGTCCGGCAGATGCCCCAGGCGTTGCAGCAATTGCTCCATCAGCTCTCGGCCGCAGTCACGACTGAAGGCTTCGCCCTGTTCGATGATCACTTCGCCCGTAAAGCCTTGCAGCGCATCGCGGAAACCGGCGGTACGCGCCTGGCTGATGCTCAGCTCGGGCCGTGCGCCGATCAGCGCGATCTGCTTGGGCAACGGTTGCAGCAGGCTGCTAGTGAGTTGCTGGCAGGCCTGGTGGTCGTCGCTGACCACGGAGCAGAACTGGTTCGGCTCCATCTCCCGGTCGATGGCAATCACCGGCAGCCCCTTGGCCTGCAGCTCGCGATAGCTGTCATCGCTGGCCGGCAGGCAACTGGCGACGAACAACGCATCGCAACGCCGCGCCCGGAACAGTTGCAGCAGTTGGCGCTCGCTGTCCGCTTCGTCATCGGAGCTGGCGATCAGTAACTGATAGCCGCGCGCCCGTGCACCTTGTTCCAGCAGTTTGGCGATGCGTGCGTAGCTGGGGTTTTCCAGGTCTGGCAGGATGAACCCCAAGGTCCGCGTATGCCGGCTGCGCAGCCCCGCGGCTTGAGGGTTGGGGGTAAAGCCATGGGCTTGGACCACGGCACGCACACGCTCAACGGTGGCGTTGCTGATGCGCTGCTGTTCGGCCTTGCCATTGATGACATAGCTGGCGGTGGTAACGGACACACCGGCCAGACGTGCGATATCACTGAGTTTCAAACCGGGATTTCCTTGTTTTTTGGCGCTCGCCCCGACATTTTGTCCAATCGTAACCGATTCCAGCATTCGACCAATGTCCCACAGCAAGCGCCGAGTGGCCCTTCAAGCTTGCGTAATTAACGCGTAATCTGCCATAAATTCTAGATTAAACGTTTCAGCAAGCGTATTTTTACGATGTTCGCTACTGAGTGACCACTGCCAATTGACCGCTCAGTCAGTTAATTTTGATCATATTTACCTACAACAATACCTAGTGCGCCTGTCGCACTAACTAGGAGAACGGCATGCTTGAGCTCACTGTAGAGCAGATATCCATGGGCCAGGTGGCTGTGGATAAATCTGCTGCCTTGCACCTGCTCGCTGACAAATTAGTGGCCGATGGCCTGGTTGCCGAAGGTTATCTCAGTGGCTTGCAAGCCCGTGAAGCCCAAGGTTCGACCTTTCTCGGCCAAGGCATTGCTATCCCCCATGGCACGCCAGAAACCCGCGACCAAGTGTTTTCCACCGGTGTGCGCCTGCTGCAGTTCCCCGAAGGGGTGGACTGGGGCGATGGCCAGATCGTCTATCTGGCGATTGGCATCGCGGCTAAATCCGATGAACACCTGCGCCTGTTGCAACTGCTCACCCGTGCCCTCGGTGAAACCGACCTGGGCCAGGCGTTGCGCCGTGCCGGCAGTGCCGAAGCGCTGTTGAAACTGTTGCAAGGCGCGCCCCAGGAACTGGCGCTGGATGCGCAGATGATCAGCCTGGGCGTGTCGGCCGATGATTTTGAAGAGTTGGTGTGGCGCGGTGCGCGCCTGCTGCGCCAGGCCGACTGCGTGAGCAATGGCTTTGCCGCCGTATTGCAGCAAGTCGACGCGCTGCCCCTGGGCGATGGCCTGTGGTGGTTGCACAGCGAGCAGACGGTCAAGCGTCCGGGCCTGGCCTTTGTGACGCCGGACAAACCTATGCGTTACCTAGGCCAGCCCTTGCACGGCCTGTTCTGCCTGGCGAGCCTCGGTGAAGCGCACCAGACCCTGCTTGAACGCCTGTGTGCCTTGCTGATTGAAGGGCGCGGCCACGAGTTGGGACGCGCCACCAGCAGCCGCGCGGTGCTGGAAGTGCTGGGCGGTGAACTGCCGCCGGACTGGCCCAGCGCCCGTATTACCCTGGCCAACGCCCACGGCCTGCACGCGCGCCCGGCCAAGATCCTGGCGCAATTGGCGAAAAGTTTTGACGGCGATATCCGCGTACGTATCGTCGATGGCGCGGTGGGCGCCGTGTCGGTCAAAAGCCTGAGCAAGTTACTCAGCCTCGGCGCACGTCGTGGCCAGGTGCTGGAGTTTGTGGCCGAGCCGACGGTGGCCGGCGATGCACTGCCCGCCCTCTTGGCCGCCGTGCAAGAGGGCCTTGGCGAAGAGGTCGAGCCCTTGCCCACGGTGAGCGCACAGCCCGCACAGGTCGATATCGAACCGGTGCTCAGCGCGCCACTGAGCGGTAGCCAACTCCAGGCCATTGCCGCCGCGCCGGGTATCGCGATCGGCCCGGCTCATATCCAGGTGCCGCAGGTGTTCGATTACCCGCTACGGGGCGAATCCGCCGCCGCCGAACGCCAGCGCCTGCACACCGCCTTGAGCGACGTGCGCACGGATATCCAGGGCTTGATCGAGCGTAGCCAGGCCAAGGCCATCCGCGAGATTTTCATTACCCACCAGGAAATGCTCGACGACCCGGAACTGACCGACGAAGTCGACACCCGCCTCAAGCAGGGCGAAAGCGCCGAAGCCGCCTGGATGAGCGTGATCGAAGCCGCCGCCAAGCAACAGGAAGCTTTGCAGGATGCCTTGCTGGCCGAGCGTGCTGCCGACTTGCGTGACATCGGCCGGCGCGTGCTGGCCCAGTTGTGCGGCGTCCAGAGCGTGCAGGAACCGAGCGAGCCCTACATCCTGGTGATGGAAGAGGTCGGCCCTTCGGACGTGGCGCGCCTGGACCCGGCCCGCGTTGCCGGCATTCTCACCGCCCGGGGCGGCGCCACCGCTCACAGCGCCATTGTTGCCCGCGCCCTGGGCATTCCGGCCTTGGTCGGCGCTGGCGCTGCGGTGTTATTGCTCAACGCCGGCACGCCACTGTTGCTCGATGGACAGCGTGGTCGCCTGCATGTGGACCCCGACGCCGCTATCCTGCAACGGGCCACCGTGGAGCGCGACAGCCGCGAACAGCGCTTGCAAGCCGCATCGGCCCAGCGCCATGAAGCGGCGCTGACCCGTGACGGCCACGCCGTGGAAGTGTTCGCCAATATTGGCGAAAGCGCCGGGGTGGCCAGCGCAGTGGAGCAGGGCGCCGAAGGCATTGGCCTGCTGCGCACCGAACTGATTTTCATGGCTCACTCCCAGGCGCCAGACGAGGCCACTCAGGAGGCCGAATACCGTCGCGTACTCGACGGCCTCAATGGTCGCCCGTTGGTGGTGCGCACCCTGGATGTGGGCGGCGACAAGCCTTTGCCCTATTGGCCGATCGCCGAAGAGGAAAACCCCTTTCTGGGTGTGCGCGGCATTCGCCTGACGTTACAACGCCCGCAGATCATGGAAGCGCAACTGCGCGCATTGCTGCGTGCAGCAGACAACCGCCCGCTGCGCATCATGTTCCCCATGGTCGGCAGCGTGGATGAGTGGCGCGCCGCCCGGGACATGACCGAGCGCCTGCGCCTGGAGATCCCAGTGGCAGACCTGCAACTGGGGATCATGATCGAAGTGCCCTCAGCCGCGCTGCTGGCGCCGGTCCTCGCCAAGGAAGTCGACTTCTTCAGCGTCGGCACCAACGACCTGACCCAATACACCCTGGCCATCGACCGCGGCCACCCGACCCTGTCGGCCCAGGCCGATGGCTTGCACCCGGCAGTCCTGCAACTGATCGACATCACCGTGCGCGCCGCCCATGCCCACGGCAAATGGGTAGGCGTGTGCGGCGAGTTGGCGGCGGACCCGCTGGCGGTGCCGGTGCTGGTCGGCCTGGGCGTGGATGAGTTGAGCGTGTCGGCCCGCAGCATTCCTGAAGTGAAGGCGCGGGTGCGTGAATTCAGTCTGAGCGAGGCCCAGGGCCTGGCGCAACAAGCACTGGCGGTGGGTTCGCCCGCCGAAGTGCGTGCCCTAGTGGAGGCCGTGTAGATGGCGAATATTCTGACCCTGACGCTGAACCCGGCGTTGGACCTCACGGTACGCCTGGCGCACCTGCAACCCGGTGAGGTCAATCGCAGTGAAGCGATGCTCACCCACGCCGCGGGCAAGGGCGTGAATGTGGCGCAAGTGCTGGCGGACCTAGGCCATTACGTCAGCGTGGGCGGGTTTCTCGGCAGTGCCAACCCCCAGGCTTTCAATGCGCTGATCAAGCGCCGTGGGTTTGGCGATGCCTTCATCCGGGTTCCCGGCGAAACCCGGAGCAACATCAAGATTGCCGAACAGGATGGGCGTGTCACCGACATCAATGCACCGGGGCCGCTGGTGACTGAAGAGGCGCTAAAAGCGCTGCTCAAGATGGTCGCGATCATTGGCCCGGAGTTCGATGCGGTCGTGGTGGCCGGTAGCTTGCCGCGCGGCGTCAGCCCGCAATGGTTTAAAGGTTTGCTGGAGGCGTTGAAGGACCTCGGTTTGAAAGTCGCCCTGGACACCAGCGGCGAAGCGCTGCGCCTGGGGTTGGAGGTTGGCCCGTGGCTGGTCAAACCCAATACCGAAGAGTTGGCCGAGGCCTTGGGTAACGCCACCGATGCCATCAGCCGCCTGCATCAGCAAGGCGTCGAACATGTGGTGGTCTCCGACGGGGCCGCAGGCGTGACCTGGTACCGCCCGGGTGCGGCGCTGCACGCCACGCCGCCCAAGGTGGCAGTGGCCAGTACCGTGGGCGCCGGCGACTCGCTGCTGGCCGGGATGCTCCACGGTTTGCTCAGTGGCGATACGCCGGAGCACACCTTGCGCCGGGCCACGGCGATTGCCGCGATGGCGGTGACACAGATCGGTTTTGGCATCAGCGATGACGCGCAGTTGGCGCATCTCGAAAGCGGCGTCGATGTGCGCACGCTGACAGAACAATAAGAGGGTTTGTGATGAAGTTAGCCATTGTTACCGCCTGCCCGAACGGCATGGTCACCAGTGTGCTGTGCGCCCGCTTGTTGGACGCCGCCGCCCAGCGCATGGGCTTGCACACCAGTGTTGAAGTCGTCGATGTACAGCGCCCGGAGCGCCAGTTATTCCAGGCGACGATTGATGATGCCGAGTGGGTGCTGCTGGTCAGCAGTACCCCGGTGGAGATGCAGCGGTTTGTCGGCAAGCGTGTGTTCCAGAGCACACCGGCCCAGGCGTTGGCGGATGTCGAAGGCGTGCTGCGCCGGGGCGCCGAAGAAGCCCGGGTGTATGTCGCCGACGCCGCCCCGGTGGCGGCCAAGGCTGCGCCGCGTATCGTCGCGATTACCGCGTGCCCCACCGGTGTGGCCCACACGTTCATGGCCGCCGAAGCCTTGCAGCAGACTGCTCAGCGCCTGGGTTATGACCTGCAGGTCGAGACCCAAGGTTCGGTGGGCGCCCGCACGCCGTTGAGCCCGCAAGCGATTGCCGATGCCGATGTGGTGTTGCTGGCGGCCGATATCGAAGTGGCCACCGAGCGTTTCGCCGGCAAGAAGATTTACCGCTGTGGCACCGGCATTGCCCTCAAGCAATCCGAAGTCATCCTCAACAAAGCCCTGGCCGAAGGCGCGGTGGAAAGCGCGGCCGGCGGTGCACCGGCCAAGGCGGAGAAAACCGGCGTCTACAAACACCTGCTCACCGGCGTGTCGTATATGTTGCCGATGGTGGTGGCGGGGGGCTTGCTGATCGCCTTGTCGTTTGTGTTCGGCATCCATGCTTTCGAGCAGCCCGGCACCTTGGCGGCGGCGCTCAAATCCGTGGGTGACCAGGCGTTCCTGTTGATGGTGCCGTTGCTGGCGGGCTACATCGCCTACTCGATTGCCGACCGTCCTGGCCTTGCGCCCGGCATGATCGGCGGTCTGCTGGCGGGGACGCTGGGGGCTGGGTTTATCGGCGGCATCCTGGCCGGCTTCGTCGCCGGGTATTGCGTCAAGCTGATCAGCCGCGCAGTGCAACTGCCCCAGAGCCTGGAAGCGCTCAAGCCGATCCTGATTATCCCGTTACTGGCGAGCCTGTTTACCGGCTTGGTGATGATCTACCTGGTGGGCCCACCGGTCGCCCGCTTGCTCACGGGCCTGACGGATTTCCTCAGCACCATGGGCACCACCAACGCGGTGCTGCTGGGCATTCTGCTCGGCGGCATGATGTGCGTGGACTTGGGCGGGCCGATCAACAAGGCGGCCTATGCGTTCTCGGTTGGCCTGCTGGCCGCGTCGAGCGGCGCGCCGATGGCCGCGACCATGGCCGCCGGCATGGTGCCGCCAATTGGCATGGGCATCGCCACGTTGCTGGCCCGGCGCAAGTTCGCCCAGACCGAGCGCGAGGCCGGCAAGGCGGCGATGATCCTGGGGCTGTGCTTTATCTCCGAAGGCGCGATTCCCTTCGCCGCCAAAGACCCGCTGCGCGTCATCCCGGCCAGCATCGCCGGTGGCGCGTTGACCGGTGCGCTGTCGATGTACTTCGGCTGCAAACTCGCCGCGCCCCATGGCGGGTTGTTTGTGTTGGTGATTCCGAATGCGATGAACCATGCGTTGTTGTATTTGTTGGCGATTGTGGCGGGCAGTGTGTTGACCGGCTTGGTGTATGCCGTGCTCAAGCGACCGGAAGCGGCCGAGCTGGCCGTGACTGCCTGACCAGTAAAAGTGTGGGGGCAAGCCCAAATACCCTGTAGGAGCGAGCTTGCTCGCGAAGAACTCGCAGGCGCCGCGTTCATTCAGCAAGCCCGCGTGATCGTTGACGTTTTTCGCGAGCAAGCTCGCTCCTACAGTTGTAGCCTGTCATCTGCGCTTCATCCCGTCGTGCTTTAGTGGCCCTTTTGATACTCAAGAGGGCACCTGCATGAGCCACTTCGATCTCGGTCGCCGCCGTGTGATGCAAGCTGTGGGCGCTGGCCTGCTGTTGCCGGGCCTGGCGCCGGCGGTGATCGCTTCGGTGAAGGACCGACCGCAACTCACTGACGGCGTGCAATCGGGCGACCTGCAGGGCGATCGCGCAATGATCTGGAGCCGCAGTGACCGCCCGGCGAAGATGGTGGTGGAGTGGGATACCCGCAGCGTGTTCAGCAACCCGCGCCGATTCGTCTCGCCCCTGGCCGACAGCCGCACCGACTTTACCGCCCGTGTCGAGCTCACCGGGCTGCCGGTCGACCAGGCGATTTTCTACCGCGTGCATTTCGAAGACGCCCAGACCGGCATTGCCAGTGAACCCTGGTTCGGGCACCTGCGTAGCGTGCCGCAACAGCGGCGTGATATCCGTTTTGTGTGGAGCGGCGACACCGTCGGCCAAGGCTTCGGCATCAACCCGGACATCGGTGGCATGCGCATCTATGAAGCCATGCGCCTGCGCCTGCCGGACTTTTTTATCCACAGCGGCGACACCATCTACGCCGACGGCCCGGTCCCCGCGCAGCTCACCACTGAAGGCGGGCGCATCTGGCGCAACATCACCACTGAAGCCAAAAGCAAAGTCGCGGAAACCCTCGATGAATATCGCGGCAATTACCGTTACAACCTGCTGGATGAAAACGTACGCCGCTTCAATGCCGAGGTGCCGCAGATCTGGCAGTGGGACGATCACGAGGTGATCAACAACTGGTCATCGAGCAAGCAGTTGGATGAGCGTTACCAGACCCGTGACATCAACACCCTGGTGGGCCGCGCCCGCCAGGCCTGGCTGGAATATTCGCCCATGCGCCGACAGAGCGCCGACGGTGGCGGGCGCATTTATCGCAAGCTCAGTTATGGGCCGCTGCTGGATGTGTTTGTGTTGGATATGCGCAGCTATCGCGGGCCGAATGACGACAACCTGGGCGCTGAAAAACCCTTTCTTGGGCGTGAACAGTTGGACTGGCTCAAGCGCGGGCTCAAGGCATCGCAAGCGCAGTGGAAGGTGGTAGCCGCAGACATGCCTATCGGCCTGGGCGTGCCCGACGGTGAGGTCAGCCCCGGCGTGGCGCGTTGGGAAGCGATCGCCAATGGCGACCCTGGCCCGGCGCAAGGGCGTGAGCTGGAGATCGCCGAACTGCTGGGGTTCCTGCATGAGCACAAGGTGCGCAACCACCTGTGGCTGACGGCCGATGTGCATTACTGTGCGGCGCATCACTATCACCCTGACGGCGCGGCGTTCCAGGATTTCGAGCCGTTCTGGGAGTTTGTGGCGGGGCCGTTGAATGCCGGGAGTTTCGGGCCCAACCCACTGGATAAAACCTTTGGCCCGCAGGTGGTATTCCAGAAGGCGCCACCGGCACAGAACACCTCGCCGTTTGCGGGCTTTCAGTTTTTTGGTGAAGTACAGATTGATGGGCAGACGGCGGAGTTGACGGTGATGCTGCGCGATCTCGATGGAGTCTCGGTGTTCGAGCAAAAGCTGCAACCGGCCTGATCGTTCCCACGCTCTGCGTGGGAACGCATCCTGTGACGCTCCGCGTCACGCCGTCAAGAGCGGACGCGGAGCGTCCAGGGCGGCATTCCCACGCGGAGCGTGGGAACGATCAAATATCAATAGACATCCCTGCGATAGCGACCCTGTTCGATCAGGCGCTCCAGCGCCTCATTGCCCAAGATGTCTTTCAGTGCCTGATCCACCCCCGTCGCCATCCCCTGCAAGCTGCCACACACATAAATCGCTGCGCCGTCCGCGAGCCATTTGCGCAGCACATCCGCTGACTCGCGCAGGCGATCCTGTACGTAGATCTTCTCCTCTTGATCGCGGGAAAATGCCAGGTCCAGCAGGGCCAGGTCTCCACTGGCGAGCCAGCCTTGCAGTTCGTCCTGGCACAGGTAGTCGTGGGCGATATTGCGCTCGCCGAACAGCAGCCAGTTTCGCTGCTGGCCGTCGGCAATGCGTGCTTTGAGCAAGCTGCGCAGGCCCGCAAGCCCGGTGCCGTTGCCCAGCAGAATCAGTGGCACAGGCGCGTCGGGCAAATGGAAGCCGCTGTTGCGCCGCAGGCGCAGGCTGATGGCCGAGCCGAGGGCGGCGTGTTCAGTCAGCCAGCCGGAGCCAAGCCCCAGGCTGCCGTCGGGGTGGCGTTCCTGGCGCACAATCAACTCCAGCACGCCGTCGCTGGCAATCGAGGCGATGGAGTATTCGCGCATGCCCAGGGGGACCAGCGCGTCCACCAATGCCTGGGCGTGCAGGCCGACCAGGTGCGTGCGGTTTTCCGGCAGTTGGCGCGTGGCCAGGGCTTGATCAAGGGTGTGGGCCACGCCGTCGATCACCACACCGTCGCTGCCGACCAAGCCCAGGCCGGCCAGGAAGTGTTCGATGGCCCAGGGGCAATTGCGCGGCAGGACTTCCACCAGGTCGCCGGCCAGCCAGCTGTGCGCAGACGTGGATGTGAGGCCCAGCAGGTAGACGGGCGAGCCGACACTGTCGGGGTTGAGCAGGGTGCGTTGGCTCAGGGTCCAGTTTTCGTACTGGGCCGTCGGCCAGGCCGCTGCCGGCGCATGCCCGGTGAGCTGGCCCAGTTGCTGTTGCCAGGTCTGCAGCGCCAGTGTATCGCCGCTGTCGACTTCCACCGGGGCAAACAGCGGGGTGCCGCCCTGGTTGGTCAGCCAGAAATGCAGGCGCCGGGCAAAGCCGCAAAAATGTTCGTACTGCCGGTCACCCAGGGCCAGCACCGAGTAGTTCAAGCCTTTGAGGGATAGCGCCTGGCCGAGCACGCTACGCTCGAAACCTCGGGCGCTGTCGGGCGCTTCGCCGTCGCCAAAAGTACTGACCACGAACAGCGCGTTCTGCGATTGGCTGAGGTCGTCGCGGCTGACACTGCCCAGGGGCTGCACCTTCACCGCCAGGCCCGCAGCCTGCAGTTGCCCGGCCGTTTGCCAGGCCAGTTGTTCGGCAAAGCCGCTCTGGCTGGCGAAGCCGATCAGCCAGGCCGGGGCATCGCTGTGGTTATCTGTCAGGCCTTTGCGGGCATCGCGGACCTGGCGCTTTTTGCGGCGTCGGTCCAGGTACAGCAGCCAACCCGTGATGAAAAACAGCGGCATAAGCAGTGAGCTGACGGTGAGGACGATGCGCCCGACCAGGCCGAAATAGCTGCCGGTGTGCAGCGCATACACGCTCGTCAGCAACTGCGCCTTGAGGCTTTTGCTGGCGTAGCGCTCGTGAGATTTGACCTCGCCTGTGGCCGGGTCCAGGTTGATCTGGTTCAGCGCACGGTCATGGGGCGATGAAGTGAGCAGGTAATACACGGTGGCCGGTTGCCCGGCGACCGCGGGCATCCGAATGTTGTAGGCGCTCAAGTCGGGGCCGGCGTTGCTGTAGATGCTGCTCCAGATTGCGTCATAGTTGGCCACCGGAGCCGGGCCTGCGGGAGCCGGGCCGCGCTTGCGCATGCGTTCGTTCTGCGGCGCGTCGGACAGCAGTTTGGTCACGCCACGGTTGTACCAGTCGTAGGACCAATACAGCCCGGTCAACGCCGCCAAAAGATAAAACAACAGGCACCAGGTGCCGAATACCGAGTGCAGGTCCCAATTGAAGCTGCGGCCCTTTTTGCGCCAGTCCAGGGTCAGCCAGACGCGCCAGCTTTTCACCTGGCGCGGCCAGCGCAGGTACAGGCCGGAGAGGCAGAAAAACAGCAGGATCAGGGTGCAGGCGCCGGTGATATTGCGCCCGGTATCGCCGATGGCGAGGAAGCGGTGCAGTTGCAGGATAAAACCGAACAGGTCCTGGCCGACCGCGTCGCCCATGTAGTCGCCGGTGTACGGGTCAAAGTAGCGCATT
This sequence comes from Pseudomonas sp. MF6767, assembly GCF_016405475.1. Classification (NCBI taxonomy): domain Bacteria; kingdom Pseudomonadati; phylum Pseudomonadota; class Gammaproteobacteria; order Pseudomonadales; family Pseudomonadaceae; genus Pseudomonas; species Pseudomonas sp. MF6767. The sequence continues at coordinate 140,591 of NZ_JAEKCY010000007.1, forward strand.
TGGCCACGGCGCTCGCCAGGCGGCGGAGTGAAGGACACGCGGCCGGCGTTGCCGCTTTCGCTTTCTACCCACAGCATGGCCACGGTCTTGCCTTCGGCCGCTTCCAATTTGCGTACCAGCTCGGCGGGCGGCAGTACACCGGCCTCGCGTTTCTGCACGCTCAACACGGTGGGGTTGAGCGCCCGCAGGATCTCGTCCTGGAACGAGTACGCGGCCCCGGTGACCCCCATCAAGGCCAGCACCAGCCCGGCCGTGATGCCGAAGAACCAATGCAACTGGAACAGGGTTTTCTTCAACACGTCGGAGCGCCTCGCTTAGCTGGATATCTGATCACGGCGCGCATTATGCCGTGAGTTGCCGGGAAACACGCAAAAGCCCCACGCATCCGATGTGTGGGGCTCCTGGCTGAACCTTGACCGCTTTTAGAAGTGGAAGCTGGTGGTCAACAACGCCGTACGACCGGCCGCCTGGTTGGCGAAATGCGTGGAGAAGGCCTTGTCGTAGTAGGTCTTGTCGGTCAGGTTCTGCACGTTCAGTTGCAGGTCGACGTTCTTGGTCAGCTTGTAGCTGGCCATGGCGTCGTAGCGGGTGTAGGAGGGTACATACACCGTGTTGCCGACATCACCGTAAACCTCATCGACGTAGAAGGCGCCGCCGCCGATGGTCAGCTTGGGCGTGATCTCGTAGGTGGTCCACAGGCTGAAGGAGTTCTTCGGCGTGTTGGGCATTTGGTTGCCTTTGTTGGAGCCGGCACTGACTACGCCGTTACGCCCGTTGAGGCCGGATTTGACCAGTTCGCTGTCCAGATAGCTGTAGCCCGCAAACACCTGCCATTGTTCGGTGATTTTGCCGCTGGCAGACAACTCGATGCCGTCGACCTGAGATTCCCCGGCGTTCTGGTAGGTGAGCGCATCCACCAGGATGCGGGTGTTTTTCTTCTCGGTGCGGAACACGGCTGCGGTCAGGGACAGGCGGTCGTGGAACAGGTCCCACTTGGTGCCCAGTTCGTAGTTGACGGTTTCTTCTGGCTGCAAGTCGCTGGTGGCGGCACCGGCAGACAGCGGGTTGCCGTCGGATCCTTCGCCTACCAGGCCACCGGCTGGCGTGGCCGATGTGGCATAAGAGGCGTAGATGCTGGCGTTCTCCACCGGCTTCCACACCAGGCCGGCCTGCCAGTTGAAGAACTGACTGTCGTCCTTGATCTTGGTGCGCCCGGCGACGGCGTTGGTGTTGGCTTCGGTGTCAAAGGTGTCGTAGCGCAACCCCACGTTCAGCAGCCATTTAGGATCGAGCTCAATGGTGTCGAACACGTACGCGGCGCGGCTGGTGGCCTTGGTGTTGGTACCGTTGTAGTTGCGCGCGATGCTGCCGTTCCAGGCGTCGTCCGGGTTCGGGTTGCTCAGCGACGTGCACTGGCCGCCCAGGCTGCCCTTGGCCGTTGTGCACACCGGGTTGGCGTTAGGGCTGACGGTGTAGCCGCTGACACGGGTTTCTTCGCCGGTAAATTCCAGGCCGGTGGAGTAAGTGTGCTTGAAGCCCAAGGCCTGGAAGCTGCCAAACAGATCGGTCTGGTTGGTGGTTGTGGTCGTGGTGGAGACACGGCTGTTGGCGCGACGCCAGACGGTGCCGTAGCGGTTGACGTTGAACTTGCTGTCATCCGGCTGAGTGAGCACATAGTCCTGGCCGGTGCTGCCGTGGCGCAGGGTGTTCTTGAGCGTGATGTTGTCGTTCAAGTCGTGTTCGATGGAGAACGTGCTGATGTCCGCACGGGTCTTGCGGAAGTCACGGCTTTTCAAACCGTAGAAGTTGTTGCTGTCGCCGCCGTCGTTGGGTTTGTCATGCACGTGGGCTGTAGCGGTCGACGAACCGTAGCCGTAGGGAATCCCCGAATCCGGCAGGTCATCACTTTCCATATGGTAGTAGCTGAGGTTGACACGGGTCGGTGTGCCCAAGCCAAAAGTCAGCGACGGCGCAACGCCCCAACGGTCGTAATTCACCGCGTCGCGGCCGGCCACGTTTTGTTCATGGCTCATCAGGTTCAGGCGGAATGCCGCGCTGTCGTCCAGGAACTGGCGGTTCACGTCGAGCACGTAGCGGCGGGTCTGGTCGGAGCCGTAGGTAAAGCCGCCGTTGGTGAAGTCCCGCGCTTGTGGGGTCTTGCTCACCAGGTTGAGGCTGCCACCGGCTGAGCCACGGCCGCCGAACGAAGAGTTCGGGCCTTTGCTGACTTCGATGGACTCGATGTCGAAGATCTCGCGGCTCTGGCCACCGGTATCGCGTACGCCATCGAGGTAGGTATCGCCCTGGGCGTCGAAACCACGGATGAACGGGCGGTCGCCCTGAGGATTGCCACCTTCACCGGCGCCGAAGGTGATACCCGGTACGGTGCGCAACGCGTCCTGCAGCGAGGTGGCGGCGGTGTCCTTGAGTACTTGTTGCGGCACCACAGTGACCGAGCGCGGCGTGTCCACCAGCGGCGCGGTGTACTTCTGCGACGAGGCTTTCTCCACCTGGTAGGAGGTGTTGTCCTGCTCCTGGCCGGTGATGTTGGTGGCGCCGAGGGAGATAGGGTTGCGCTCGCCTGTTGGCTCGGTATTTTCAGCGGCCTGTGCCAGGTGGGCGGCGGAGCCGGCACTCAGGGCAACGCCAATGGCGGAGGCCAGCATGCGTGGCGAACGGGCCGGTATTTTTAGAGTAGTGCGCGACATGACGTGTCCCTTCCCCAAGGATGTGAGGCCGCGGAATATAGGGCCAACAAGACTTTGTATCAATTGCGAGATATTGCTATTCGCATCAAATTTACATTCTTTACACTTTTTTGTTACGGATTTTGCGCTCTCGTTCGTCCCCGTGTTTTACAGAGAGGATAAGAATCAATACCATTGACGCCTCTCTGATCCCAGGTATTGCCCCATGTTGCTGCACATTCCCGGCCTGTTCTCTCGCGAGGAGGTGCTGCGCATTCGCCAGGCTCTGGAAGAGACCGAATGGGCTGACGGCAAAATCACCGCCGGTCACCAGTCGGCCAAGGCCAAGCACAACCTGCAATTGCCTGAAAGTCACCCGTTGGCCAAGGAAATTGGCGCAGCCATGCTGGAGCGGTTGTGGAGCAACCCGCTGTTCATGTCGGCCGCGCTGCCGCATAAAATCTTCCCGCCACTGCTGAACTGCTACACCGCTGGCGGCAGTTTTGACTTTCATATCGACAATGCGGTGCGCCAGCCCAAAGGCAGCCACGAGCGCGTGCGCACCGACCTGTCGTCCACGCTGTTCTTCAGCGACCCCGACGACTATGACGGTGGGGAACTGGAGATTCAGGATACGTTCGGCCTGCAGCGGGTCAAGCTACCCGCCGGCGACATGGTGCTGTACCCCGGCTCCAGCCTGCACAAAGTCAACGCGGTGACCCGTGGCGCGCGCTATGCCTCGTTCTTCTGGACCCAAAGCCTGGTGCGCGAAGACAGCCAGCGCACCCTGCTGTTCGAGATGGACGGCGCGATCCAGCAACTGACCCGCGACGTCCCCGACCACCCTGCGCTGATCCAGCTCACCGGCACCTACCACAACCTGTTGCGCCGCTGGGTCGAGGTCTGAGCATGGGTTTTTTATTGCGCCGCGAAGAAGTGCTCAATGTCGAACAATTGCAGAGCATGCTCGATGACTCCCCGGTGCGCGCCGCCCAGGCCATTCTGATCGCGGCCAAGGCAGGTGTGGTCGAGGCCCAGGCCCTGCTCGGTCAAATCCTGCTGGAAGGGCGCGGCATTGCCCGCGATGAGGCCCTGGCGCTGCGCTGGTTCCAGATTGCCGCGCAGGGCGGGCACCTGATGGCGCGCAATATGATCGGGCGTTGCCGGGAGCATGGCTGGGGCTGCGCTGTCGATGAAGCCGCCGCAGCACGGGAATATCGCCTGGCGGCACACGCCGGGTTGGATTGGGGGCAGTACAACTACGCCAACCTCTTGGCTACCGGCCGTGGCGTTGTTGAAGACCAGGCGCAAGCACTGGCGCTGTATCGCCAGGCTGCCGAACAGGGCCATGCCAAGTCGATGAACCTGCTCGGGCGTTACCTGGAAGACGGGCAGCATTGCCCCAAGGATGTTGAGGCGGCCGTTGAGTGGTACTGCCGCTCAGCCGAGGCAGGTGATTTTCGTGGGCAGTTCAGCCATGCGGCGGTGCTGGCCGACAGCGGCCAGATCGACGCGGCGCTGGAATGGTTGCACAAGGCGCTGGCAGGCGGGAATCTCAAGTTTCTGCAAACGGCACACAAGGCGCTGGCACGGGCGGATGACCCGCGAATTCGCGCCATGGCCGAGTTGTACCGGCAACGAGCTACGAGCTGATCGTTCCCACGCTCCGCGTGGGAATGCCGCCCTGGACGCTCCGCGTCCGCACTTGAGCGCGTAACGCAGAGCGTCACAGGAGGCGTTCCCACGCAGAGCGTGGGAACGATCGGGGGTGGGGTTAAACGTAGAAGGATTTCAGCGGCGGAAACCCATTGAACTCAACCGCGCTGTAGCTGGTGGTGTAGGCACCGGTCGACAACCAGTACAGACGATCACCAATGGCCAGGTTCAACGGCAGGCCGTACTTGTAGTTTTCGTACATGATATCGGCGCTGTCGCAGGTCGGGCCGGCGATGACCACTTCTTCCATCTCGCCTTTCTTCTCGGTCCAGATCGGGAACTTGATGGCTTCGTCCATGGTTTCGATCAGGCCGGAGAACTTGCCCACATCCGTGTACACCCAGCGCTCGACGGCGGTACGGGACTTGCGCGCCACCAGCACCACTTCGCTGACCAGGATACCGGCGTTGGCGATCAACGAACGGCCAGGTTCCAGGATGATTTCCGGCAGGTCGTCACCGAAGTCTTCTTTAAGGAAACGGATGATTTCTTCGGCGTAGGTTTCCAGGCTGTTGGTGCGGGTGATGTAGTTGGCCGGGAAGCCGCCGCCCATGTTGATCAGCTTCAGGTGGATGCCGTCTTCTTCTTTGAGGCGTTCGAAGATCACCTTGACCTTGGCGATGGCTGCGTCCCACACGCTTATGTCGCGCTGTTGCGAGCCGACGTGGAACGAGATGCCGTAAGGCACCAGGCCCAGGTCGCGGGCGAGGATCAGCAGGTCCATGGCCATGTCGGTCTGGCAGCCGAATTTACGCGACAACGGCCAGTCAGCAGTGGTCGAGCCTTCGGTGAGGATACGCACATACACTTTCGAACCCGGCGCAGCCTTGGCGATGTTGCGCAGGTCGGCTTCGGAGTCGGTAGAGAACAGGCGCACGCCCTTCTCATAGAAGTAGCGGATGTCCTTGGATTTCTTGATGGTGTTGCCGTAGCTGATACGGTCGGCGCTGACGCCGCGGTCCATGACCTTGTCCAGCTCGTAGATCGAAGCGATGTCGAAGCTCGAACCCTTGTCTTTCAACAGGTCGATGATCTCGACGGCCGGGTTGGCCTTGACCGCGTAATACACCTTGGCGAATTCGAAACCGGCGCGCAGGTCATCGTAGGCCTGGCTGATCATCGCGGTGTCGATCACCACGAACGGGGTTTCTTGCTTGTCGGCGAACGCCTTCATTTTGTCAAAAGTGGCGCGCGCGAAATAATCTTCGACGTTGATCGACATGCTGGGAACTCCTAAGGGCAAACTAATTTGATCAATGGGTGCAAATGAACGTCCTCCGTATCCCCACTTTGGTTCGCCTACTTCCCAAGGCATGTCGCCGAAAGCAAAAAGGCCATGGGGTAAGCTGCCCTTGGCCTTGCTGTCTCGTCGTCAGTACTTGAGCCGGATGGATCGTTTCCAGCATGGACGTTCGGCGCGAACTTTAGGGCTTGGCGGGCGTGGGATCAACTAAAAATGTCGCGTTTTTGCACGCGTTCGTCGCGCGGCCGCGTGCAGCTACTTATGTAACCGACCGGTGTGACGGATTGATGTTCCCCGGATGGGGCCAATCAGATGGATTTGCGGTGTATTCATCGCAGGCAAGCCAGCTCCCACATTTGAACTGCATTCTTATGCTGGAATGCATTCCCCTGTGGGAGCTGGCTTGCCTGCGATAGCGATCTATCAATCCAAAGCAGTTTCGGCAGGCGAGACAATGCTGGTCTTGCCGCCACGGGATTTACCGGAACTCAGGTACTCGGCAATCGACTCCTGGGTCACTTCCCCGAGGAACACCCTCTCCGCATCCATCACCGGCAACCACGAACGGTTGAACTCGTACATGCGCGACAGCAGGATGCGCAAATGCTCGTCATACGCTGCCGTGGCGTTGAACTCGCGCAGGTACTGGCCGCAGGTGCCGGCCTGGCGGTGCAGGTCGCGACGGCGTACGTAGCCCAGCGCCTTGTTCTCCGAACAGGTGACCACTACATAGCGGCGGTCGTGCTCGTCCATCAATTCCAGCGCATCGGCCACGGGTGTTTCCGGGCTCACCGACGGGGCGTTGTCCGCCGCGTCTTCGGCTTTTACCAGCAGCAGGCGCTTGAGGGTGCTGTCCTGGCCCACGAAATTGCTGACGAACTCGTCGGCCGGGTGCGCCAGCAGCGTGTCCGGGTGGTCGATCTGCAGCAGCTTGCCGGCGCGGAAGATGGCGATCTTGTCACCCAGCTTGATGGCTTCGTCGATGTCGTGGCTGACCATGATCACGGTCTTGTTCAGCGCGCGCTGCATCTCGAAGAATTCGTTCTGGATCATCTCGCGGTTGATCGGGTCGACCGCGCCGAACGGCTCGTCCATCAGTAGCAGCGGCGCATCCGCCGCCAGGGCGCGGATCACACCGATGCGCTGTTGCTGGCCACCGGACAGTTCACGCGGATAGCGATGCAGGTACTGCTTGGGCTCCAGCTTGATCATGCTCATCAACTCGCGGGCGCGGTCGTGGCATTTCTGCTTGTCCCACCCGAGCAGCTTGGGCACCACCACGATGTTCTCTTCGATGGTCATGTTGGGGAACAGGCCGATCTGCTGGATCACGTAGCCGATGTTGCGACGCAAGGTCACCTCGTCGAGGTCGGTGGTGTCTTCGCCGTTGATCAAAATCTTGCCCGAGGAGGGCTTGATCAGTCGGTTGATCATTTTCAGCGTAGTGCTCTTACCGCAGCCCGAGGGCCCCAGGAACACGCAAATCTCGCCTTCGTTGACGGTCAGGCTCACATCGTTGACGGCGGTGACCGTCTTGCCGTTGCTTTGAAAAGTCTTGGACAGGTTTTGAAGTTCGATCATTTGAGCAATCCTTTTGGAGTCAGCGAGCGTTGCAGCCATTGCAGAAGCAGGTCGGCGAAGATGGCCAGGAGACTGACCAGCACGGCGCCGACGATCAGCATCGACATATCGCTGCGGCTGATGGAAGCCAGAATAAGTACACCCAGGCCACCGGCACCGATGGTGGCGGCGATGGTCATCACACCGATATTCATCACCACGGCGGTACGCACGCCAGCGAGAATCACCGGCACCGCAATCGGCAGTTCGACCATGCGCAGGCGCTGGCCGAAGGTCATGCCGATGCCGCGTGCGGCTTCGCGAATGCCTGGCTCAACGCCGGTGAGGGCCAGGTAGGTGTTACGCATGATTGGCAGCAGGGAGTAAAGGAACACGGCGGTGATCGCCGGCATTGGCCCCAGGCCCTGGCCGAACTTGGAGTAGAACGGCAGCAGCAGGCCGAACAGCGCGATGGATGGCACGGTCAGCAACACTGTGGCGCTGGCTTGCAACGGGCCGGCCAGGGTCGGGAAGCGCGTCATCAGAATGCCCAAGGGCACGCCGATGAAGATCGCGAGGATCACGGCGATGCCGACCAGGGTGATGTGCTGCCAGGTCAGATGCAGGACCTGGGCCCAATCAAGATGGGAAAAGGCGTTCAAAAATTCCATGTCTTCTCCTTTTTAGTTGATTGGATGTTGGCGCAGGAAATCGGCGGCAACGGCGGACGGGCTTTCATGGTCGACGTCGACCCGTGCATTGAGCTGACGCATGGTTTCATCGTCGAACAGGTTGGCCAAAGGCTTGAGTTCGGCGGCCAGCTGCGGGTGTTTGTCGAGGTATTCCTGGCGGATCACCGGGGCTGCGGTGTAGTCAGGGAAGTAGTGCTTGTCGTCTTCGAGCAGCTTCAACTTAAAGGCGTTGAGGCGCCCGTCGGTGGTGTAGACCAGACCAGCGAACACCTGGCCGTTACGCAGCGCGGTGTAGACCAGGCCTGCGTCCATCTGCCGGGTGTTGTTGCGCGTCAGGTTCATGTCGTACAGCTTGACCATGCCCGCCAGGCCGTCGGAGCGGTTGGCGAACTCGGTGTCCAGTGCGACCAGGCGGTGCTCTTTGGTGTCTTCGGCCATGGCTTTGGTGAGATCGCTGATGCTGTTGATCTCGGGATGTTCCTCGGCAACTTTCTCCGGCAGCGCCAGTGCGTAGGTGTTGCTGAAACGCGACGGCGACAGCCAGACCAAGCCTTTTTTCGCATCGAGTTCTTTGACCCGAGCGTAGGACTGTTCGCTGTCGAGTTTCTCGTCGATATGGTTGTAGGCCACCAGCGACACGCCGGTGTATTCCCAGATCAGGTCCAGTTGCCCGCTTTCCTGGGCGCTACGCGCCAGGTTGCTGCCCAGGCCGCCGGTCACACGGGCGTCGTAGCCCTTGGTGCGCAGGTACTGGGAGGTGATTTCGGCGAGCAGGGTCTGCTCGGTGAACACCCTGGCGCCAATGCGGATCACAGGTTTTTCAGCGGCTTGCGCAATACCTGCAAACAGCAGGACGCAGCCTAATATCAAGCTCAGTTTTTTCATGTGAATTCCTTTACCGGGCCTTAAGACGGGCGCAACCCGCGTTCCAGCCAGAGGCGGCTGGCCATGGTCACCAGGCCATCAAGCAGCAATGCCAGCAGCGCGGTACACGCGGCGCCGAGCAACAGTTGCGGCTGGTTGTTCAGGGCGATGCCAGGGAAAATCAGGCTGCCCAGGCTGTTGGCGCCAATCAGGAACGCCAGCGGTGCGGTACCGACGTTGATCGCCAGGGCCACGCGCACACCGCCGATGATGATCGGCACGGCGTTGGGCAGCTCCACGCGAAACAGCACCTGGCGCGGGGTCATGCCGATGCCGGTGGCGGCTTCCTTGAGGGAGCCCTGAACGTTTTTCAGGCCTTCGTAGGTGTTACGCACGATGGGCAGGAGCGAGGCGAGGAACAGCGCGAAGATGGCCGGGCCGCTGCCGATGCCGAGGACGCCGAGGGCGATGGCCAGTACGGCCAGGGGAGGGACGGTGTTGCCGATGTTGAAGATCTGCATGAAACGTTCTGCGCGTCCGACCATGTTGGGTCGGCTGAGCAGGATACCGGCGGGGATGCCCACAATCAGGGCCGCCAGCATGGAGACTAAAACCAGAATCAGATGAGCTTGCAGGTAAAACAACAAATCGTCGCGGTACAGTTCGATCGTGTTGATGCCGATCCAGTGGACCAGCAGGGCCAGGAGAGCGACGACAACCACTGCTCCTATCAGCCCTTTGCCATAGCGAATAGCCACAGGCGGACTCCTTTTTTTCTTTTGTCGGCGAACACATTTCCGAGCGGCAATGCCATTCCTGGCTGCCTCTGATGAGTTCGCGAAAAGCAGCTCGCCGATACTGGCAATGCAGTATGCGATCGAGCCATAAGCGCAGCCTCGTCAGGCTAACTTGCTGATTTTTCAGCCCCTGTTCCGAGTGCGGTAGCAGGGGAGTGGACGTCTCGACCTTTTAAAAGGTTCCACACTTGGGCGCATTTAGCCACCCCCAATGGGCTCAACGGTGGTCCGTACCCTCGCGTTTGCGCTATACTCGCCGCCCTTTTTTGACTCACCTGCCAGGCGATTTCCCATGACCCACCAGGCCGCCGAAGTCGCGAAACGCCGCACTTTCGCCATTATTTCCCACCCCGATGCCGGTAAAACCACCATCACCGAAAAGCTGTTGCTGATGGGCAAGGCGATCGCGGTAGCCGGCACGGTGAAATCGCGCAAATCCGACCGCCATGCCACCTCCGACTGGATGGAAATGGAAAAGCAACGGGGTATTTCCATTACCACGTCGGTCATGCAGTTCCCCTATCGCGAGCACATGATCAACCTGCTCGACACCCCAGGGCACGAAGACTTCTCCGAAGATACCTACCGCACCCTCACCGCGGTGGACTCGGCGCTGATGGTCCTCGACGGCGGTAAAGGCGTCGAGCCACGTACCATCGCGCTGATGGACGTGTGCCGTCTGCGTGACACGCCGATTGTCAGTTTCATCAACAAACTCGACCGCGATATCCGCGACCCCATCGAGCTGCTGGATGAAATCGAAGCCGTCCTGAAGATCAAGGCCGCGCCGATCACCTGGCCGATTGGTTGCTACCGCGACTTCAAGGGCGTGTACCACCTGGCCGACGACTACATCATTGTCTACACCGCCGGCCACGGCCATGAACGCACCGAAACCAAGATCATTGAAAAACTCGACTCCGACGAAGCCCGCGCCCACTTGGGTGACGAGTACGACCGTTTCGTCGACCAACTGGAACTGGTGCAGGGCGCCTGCCATGAGTTCAACCAGCAGGAGTTCCTCGACGGCCAGTTGACCCCGGTGTTCTTCGGTACCGCCCTGGGCAACTTCGGCGTCGACCACGTACTCGACGCCGTCGTGGACTGGGCCCCGCGCCCGCTGGCCCGCGTCGCCAACGAGCGCACCGTGGAGCCGGTGGAAGAGAAATTCACCGGCTTCGTGTTCAAGATCCAGGCGAACATGGACCCCAAGCACCGCGACCGTATCGCCTTCATGCGTATCTGCTCCGGCCGCTACGAAAAAGGCATGAAGATGCGCCACGTGCGCACCGGCAAGGACGTACGCATCGGCGACGCCCTGACGTTCTTCTCCTCCGAGCGTGAACAGCTCGAAGAAGCCTACGCCGGCGACATCATCGGTTTGCATAACCACGGCACCATCCAGATCGGCGACACCTTCACCGAAGGCGAAGCGCTGGGCTTCACCGGTATCCCGCACTTCGCCCCGGAATTGTTCCGCCGCGTGCGCCTGCGTGACCCGCTCAAATCCAAGCAACTGCGCCAGGGCTTGCAGCAATTGGCCGAAGAGGGCGCCACCCAGGTGTTCTTCCCCGAGCGCAGCAACGACATCATCCTCGGCGCCGTGGGTGTGCTGCAGTTCGACGTGGTCGCCAGCCGCTTGAAAGAGGAATACAAGGTGGAGTGCTCCTACGAGCCGATCACCGTGTATTCGGCGCGCTGGATTGATTGCAGCGATAAGAAGAAGTTGGAAGAGTTCTCCAACAAGGCCGTGGAAAACCTGGCGATCGACGGCGGTGGTCACCTGACCTACCTGGCCCCGACCCGGGTCAACCTGGCGCTGATGGAAGAGCGTTGGCCGGATGTGAAATTCCGCGCGACCCGCGAACACCACTAAGGCCTGGGCGGGTGAAAGAGGGGCGAAGCTGTGATGGCTTCGCCCCTTTTTATTGGCTTCAACTACCCTGGGTCTGGTCTCTATAAGGTTGGAAATTGGCGATAACCCTGCATTGGGTCTAGCTTTCACACAGTGACTGTGAAGGAGAGCACCGTGCGAAATGTTCGATTCGCCATCCATCTGGTGTTGCTGGCAAGCCTGGGAGCGACGACCTTTCCGACTTTTGCCGATACCGGCACGCCCCAATGGAAAGACACCGGTCCGGTCAGCAAAAAAAAGGCCAACGAGGTCAACTCCGGCAGTTGGCAGCCCCAGGTCCAACCGGCGCCCAAGGAGGATCAGGAGAACCCCTATAACGAAGGGGAAGCCAGCGATACCTATGACGACGGCGAGACCTGAAGCCTGGCGTAAATCCAGAATCGCGACTAGCGTCAACGCGGGTGGCGGCAAGTTATTGCCGGCAGAATTCATCTATTGACTGGACGGAATCGACCATGGGTATTGTTCAACGCGTAGTGCTATTGATGAAGGTGCTGGTGCTGTTGTGGTTGGGGATGTCGACGGCCTGGGCGCACGCCCCGGTGCATGGCCCAGAGATGGTGGCGAGTAGCCAGATTTCGGACTTGCAGTTGGCCAAGTCCGAAGCGGAGCCAGGCGATAAAGGCCAGGGTGGCAGCGAAGACGATGACGACTCGACCACCGACGAGCCTGACAGCGACGACGCAGACGAAGGCGATAGCCAGACGTAGGCTCACCAAGGGGGAGCGTTTCAAACAATCAATGCCTTGGAAGGGACCCCCAAGGCATTTTTATTGGCCGCCCTTTTCTTCAGAACGAAGTGGTCACCGACGCAAAGTAAGCACGGCCCGGCTCGTTATAAGTCTGCGCGCCCGCATCCTCGGCGTTGCCTTTGCGCGACAGGCGCTTGTCCAGCAGGTTGTTGATGCCCACCCGCACGCTCAGGTTTTTGCTGAACTCATAGCCGCTGCTCAGGCCCATCAACCCGTACGGGTCGACGTCCTGCTGGGCGCTGCGATCGTAACGGCTGGCGCTGCGTGAGTTGAGCGTCGGTGCTTCTTGTTTGCCGTAATAGGTGCCGCTGACCTGGAATGACAGCTTGTCAGTGGCTTGCCAGTCCAGCGTGGTGTTGATGGTGTACTTGGGGATGATGCTCAAGGGCTCGCCGGTGTCTTTGTCCTTGGAGTCGATCATATAGGTCAGGTTGGTGTTCAAGTCCAAATCATCGCGCAGGCTGACGAACAGGTTGCCTTCAACGCCCTGTACCAAGGCTGGGCCGCTGTTTTCCCACTCCAATACACGTCGGCCGTTGCCCAGACGGAACGCCGCCTCGTTACTGGCGTTGATCTTGTTCTTGTAGTCATTACGGAAATACGTCGCACTGGTGCGCCAGGTGCCCTTGTCGAAAGCCAGGCCGATTTCCTTGTTGACACTGATTTCCGGCTTCAGGTCCCGGTTGCCCACCAGATAGCAACCGCCCATGTTGGCTTCGCTGGCGTTGCAGCCATTACCACGGCTGTAGAGCAAATAGTTCGGGTTGGACTGGTACAGGTTGGGGGTTTTGTAGGCGCGGGCAATGCCGCCCTTGATGCTCAGTTCGTCGGTCAACTGGTGCGAGGCATTGAAGCTGGGGCTCCAGTTGCCGCCGTATTCCTCATGATCGTCGAAGCGCATGCCAGGCGTGATGACGGTTTTGCTGCCCAACTCGATGTTGTTCTCGGCAAACAAGGCGTAGCTCGAGGCGGTGGTCTTGGTGCTGTTGCGGCTGACGCCCGGGATGGCGGGTACGCCGCCGGTGCCCGGGTCATAGCTTTGCGGGCGCAACGAGCCTGGGTCGTTCATCGACTCGTAGAGGTATTCGCTGCCCAGGGTCAGCACCTGTTCGGCACCGACGCTCAGGGGCAGGTTGACCTGCGCAGTGGCCCGGGTATTACGCAAGCGCGATTCGAAACGACCAGCGCTGGCGGAGGGCGCGCCTTCGCCGGAACCGGCCAGGCCTTCGTTTAGACGTTCGTTGCGAGTCAGGTCGTGGGTCAACGAGGCCAGGGTCGAACCCCAATCGAATTCGCCGCGGTGCGTGGCTGAAAAGCTGCTGCGCTGAATCACACTGGTTTCCTTGCCCACCAGGCTTTCCACGAATGCGCCACCGCCATTGAGCATGGTGTCACCGGCGAAAATATTGCCCTGGCGGCTGTAGCTGGCCTCCAGGTCGAGGGTTTGCTCAGGAGTGAACTGCCAGCTCAGCAAGCCATTCACGTCTTTGTTGCGCACGCCTTCGCGGCCGGCCACCAGCGAGTCCGGGGTCGCCTGCGCTGCGCGGTTGATGTCGGCGTCATCGGCATCGGTCTTGTTCAGGCCGCCATAGACGCGGAACGCCAGGGTGTCGGTCAACGGGCCGCTGAGGTTGAAGTTGGTGCGTTTGCTCGCGCCTTCGGCATCGTTTTCGGGGAAGGCGGTGTAGGCGGTCAGCGAGCCGTGCAGTTGGTCGGTGGGGCGTTTGGTGATGATGTTGATCACCCCGCCCATGGCGCCGGAGCCATAACGGGCAGCAGCCGGGCCGCGCAGGATTTCAATGCGTTCGACTTCTTCAGCCGGTACCCAGTTGGTTTCGCCACGGGTATCACGGTCGCCACTCCAGCCATAACGCACGGCGTTGCGCGAGGTCGACGGTTTGCCATCGATCAGAATCAGGGTGTTTTCCGGGCCCATGCCCCGCAGGTCGATCTGACGGTTATTGCCACGGCTGCCGCTGGAACTGTTGCCGGTCAGGTTCACGCCCGGCTCGCGACGGATGATCTCCGACAGGTCGTTGGTGGGCGGGCGCTTCTTGATGTCTTCGGCAGTGATGATCGACACGCCGGGCGCTTGCTTGAGTTCTTCGGCGGCGGTGCCCAGCACGTGCGTCTCGCCCAGCACCAGGGCTTGGGGCGTGCCGTCCACAGGCAGGTCTGTCGCTTCGATCGGCACCTTGTCGCGTTCTTTTTCCACACTCTGCGCCAGCAGCGCGGGGGACGAAAGGGTGGCGATAAACGCCAACGATAGATGGCTGAGCCTGAATTGAGACGACATGTCCACAAAGTCCTTTAGGAGGGGCGATTGAACGAGAGTCGTCTGAATTTTTTCGTGCATCCAGCGCTCTTCATGCGCCGTAATGGTATTGATTCTCAAACAGAAGTAAATTGCATTTACAATCTATACACTTTCCTTAAGGCTCTGGCTCAATGTTTTCAAGGCTGTCGGCTGTGAAGGGCGAGGTTTAATCGGTATGTTCTTTGTTACAAACGCGCAAAAAAAAGCCCCTCCGGCCAGACTGATGCGCAATCTGGCGGGAAGGGCGATGGAACTCATTGAAACCGCGGCCCCTGTAGGAGCGAGGTTGTGTTGCTTCAGGCCACGAATTGCTCCGCGTAGTGGCAAGCCACCTGCCGGTTATCCAAAGGACGCAACAGCGGCTCTTCACTGCTGCAACGCGCCGTCGCATACGGGCAACGCTTGTGGAATGCGCAGCCAGGCGGCGGGTTCAGTGGGTTGGGCAGTTCGCCGACGATCTTGATCTTCGGCTTGCTCGGGTCCGGGTGAATGGTCGGCGTGGCCGACAGCAGCGCCTGGGTGTAGGGGTGCAGCGGGCGTGCGTAGATGTCTTCCTTGGGGCCCACTTCCACTGGGCGGCCGAGGTACATCACCATCACATCGTCAGCCACGTGCTGCACCACCGCCAGGTTGTGGGAGATGAACACGTAGGCGGTGTTGAATTCCTGCTGCAAATCCATGAACAGGTTGAGCACCTGCGCCTGGATCGACACGTCCAGTGCCGATGTCGGTTCGTCCGCCACCAGCACTTTGGGTTGCAGCATCATGGCGCGGGCCAACGCGATGCGCTGGCGCTGGCCGCCGGAGAACATGTGCGGGTAGCGCTGATAATGCTCAGGGCGCAGGCCCACTTGCTTCATCATCGCCTGCACTTTCTCGCGGCGTTCGGCGGCGGACAGGTTGGTGTTGATCAGCAGCGGTTCGGCCAGTTGATCACCGACTTTCTGGCGTGGGTTCAGCGAGGCATAGGGGCTCTGGAACACCATCTGCACGTCTTTGCGCAATTGCTTGCGCTGGGCCTTGTCGGCGCCGGCCACTTCTTGCCCGGCGATTTTCAACGAGCCCGACGAGGGCTCTTCAATCAGCGTGAGGGCGCGGGCCAGGGTGGATTTGCCACAGCCCGACTCGCCTACCACGGCGAGGGTTTTGCCGGCTTCCAGCTCAAAAGACACACCATTGAGGGCACGCACGGTGGCATGACCCTTGAACAGGCCGCGGGACACTTCGTAGTGACGGGTGAGGTCGCGGGCGGTAAGTACGACGGCCATTACGCCACCTCCTGGTTCAGCGGGTAGAAGCAGCGGGCAAGGCTGTGGCTTTTCGGATCAAGGCCCGGCCGCTGGGCGCGGCAGGAGTCCTGCACGTACGGGCAGCGCGGCGACAGCAGGCAACCCTGCGGACGGTCGTAGCGGCCGGGCACGATGCCCGGCAACGTGGCCAGGCGCGTTGCGCCGAGGCTGTGCTCGGGAATGGCCTTGAGCAACGCTTCGCTGTACGGGTGTGCCGGAATGTCGAACAGCTGCGGCACCTGGCCGACTTCCACCGCCTGGCCTGCGTACATCACGCACACGCGCTGGGCGGTTTCGGCAACCACCGCGAGGTCGTGAGTGATCAGCACCAGGCCCATGTTCTGCTCTTTTTGCAGGGCCAGCAGCAGTTCCATGATCTGCGCCTGGATGGTCACGTCCAACGCAGTGGTCGGTTCATCGGCAATCAGCAACTTGGGCTCACCGGCAATTGCCATGGCGATTGCCACGCGTTGGCTCATACCGCCGGACAATTGGTGCGGGTAGGCATCCATACGGCTGGCAGCGCCTGGGATCTCAACTTTTTCCAGCAGCTCGATAGCCCGCTTGCGCGCTTGTTTGCCGGACATTTTCAGGTGCAGGCGCAGCACTTCTTCGATCTGGAAACCCACGGTGTAACTGGGGTTCAACGCGGTCATCGGGTCCTGGAACACCATCGCCAGGTCTTTGCCGACAATCTGGCGGCGCTGGCGGTTGCTCAACTTGAGCATGTCCTTGCCGTCGAAGTTCAGGGCGTCGGCGGTGACGATGCCAGGGTGCTCGATCAGGCCCATCAGCGCCATCATGGTCACGGATTTACCCGAGCCCGACTCGCCAACGATCGCCAGGACTTCGCCTTTGTCGACCGAAATGTCGAGGCCATCGACCACCGGCACGGCGGTCTTGTCGCCGAAGCGCACGTTGAGATTCTTGATTTCTAACAGTGACATGGGAATCTCCTCAGGCGGCGTTCTTGAGTTTCGGGTCCAGCGCGTCGCGCAGGCCGTCACCCATCAAGTTGATTGCCAGCACGCTGAGCAAAATGGTCAAGCCAGGCAGGCTCACGACCCACCAGGCGCGTTCGATGTAGTCTCGGGCCGAAGCCAGCATGGTGCCCCACTCAGGGGTTGGCGGTTGTACGCCAAGGCCGAGGAAGCCCAGGGCCGCGGCATCGAGAATCGCCGAGGAAAAGCTCAAGGTCGCTTGTACGATCAGCGGCGCCATGCAGTTAGGCAGCACGGTGATGAACATCAGGCGTGGCAGGCCGGCGCCAGCGAGGCGGGCGGCAGTCACGTAGTCGCGGTTCAGTTCGCCCATCACGGCGGCGCGGGTCAGGCGCACATAGGATGGCAACGACACGATGGCGATGGCGATCACGGTGTTGATCAGGCCAGGGCCGAGGATGGCGACAATCGCCACGGCCAGCAGCAGCGATGGCAGGGCCAGCATGATGTCCATCAGACGCATGATGGTTGGGCCGAGCAAGCGCGGGAAGAACCCGGCGAACAGGCCCAGCAGGATACCCGGGATCAGCGACATCACCACCGACGACAAACCGATCAGCAACGATAGACGCGAGCCCTGGATCAGGCGCGAGAGCAAGTCACGGCCCAGTTCGTCGGTGCCCAGCAGGAACTGCATTTGCCCACCTTCCAGCCACGCCGGTGGTGTGAGCAGGAAGTCGCGGTATTGCTCGCTGGGGTTATGCGGGGCAACCCACGGGGCGAAGATCGCGCAGAACACGATCAGCAACATGAACAGCAGGCCGGCGACCGCGCCTTTGTTCTTGGAGAAGGCTTGCCAGAATTCTTTGTACGGGGACGGGTACAGCAGGCTCTGATCGACTGCTGACACTTGAGTAGGTGTGGTCATGGTCATGATCTCAGCGCTGGTGACGGATGCGAGGGTTGGCGAAGCCGTAGAGGATATCCACCACGAAGTTCACCAGGATCACCAGGCAGGCGATCAGCAGAATGCCGTTTTGCACCACCGGGTAGTCCCGCGCGCCAATGGCTTCGATCAGCCATTTGCCGATGCCGGGCCACGAGAAGATGGTTTCGGTCAGTACCGCACCGGCCAGCAGCGTGCCGACCTGCAGGCCGACCACGGTGAGCACCGGGATCAGTGCGTTACGCAGGCCGTGCACGAACACCACGCGGGCTGGCGACAGGCCCTTGGCCCTGGCGGTACGGATGTAGTCCTCACGCAGCACTTCGAGCATCGACGAACGGGTCATGCGCGCGATCACCGCCAGCGGGATGGTGCCGAGCACGATGGCGGGCAGGATCAGGTGGTGCAACGCATCCCAGAACGCGTCCGGCTCGTCGGCCAGCAGGGTGTCGATCAGCATGAAGCCGGTGCGTGGCTCGATGTCGTAGAGCAGGTCGATACGCCCGGACACCGGGGTCCAGCCCAGGCTCACCGAGAAGAACATGATCAGGATCAGGCCCCACCAGAAGATCGGCATCGAATATCCCGCCAGGGAGATGCCCATCACCCCGTGGTCGAACAGGGATCCTCGTTTGAGTGCCGCGATCACCCCGGCCAACAGGCCCAGGATACCGGCGAACAACAGCGCGGCCATGGACAGCTCCAGGGTCGCGGGGAAGAGAGCGGTGAATTCGGTCCACACGCTGGTGCGTGTGCGCAGCGATTCGCCAAGGTCGCCCTGGGCGAGCTTGCCGACATAATCCAGGTATTGCGCATACAGCGGCTTGTTAAGGCCAAGGCGCTCCATTGCCTGTGCGTGCATTTCGGGGTCAACCCGTCGCTCGCCCATCATGACTTCTACGGGGTCGCCAGGAATCATGCGAATCAACGCAAAGGTCAGCAACGTGATGCCGAAGAACGTGGGGATCAATAACCCCAGTCGGCGGGCAATAAAACTAAACATCTTGGTGTGTACCTCAATCAGCCGGTTAGGCAGGTCCGGCACCGTCAGTGTCGACGGTGCCGAGCGTTTTTCTTATTTACTTCACCTGGGTGGTGGCGAAGTTATTTGTACCCAGAGGGCTTTGGGTAAAGCCTTCTACGTTCTTGCGCATGGCGGTGAACAGTTTCGGGTAAGCCATTGGAAGCCATGGCTGGTCCTTCTCGAAGACATCTTGTGCTTGTTCATAGAGCGCAGCCCGTAAGGCCGGTTCCTTTTCCGCACGAGCCTTGTCGATCAAGTCCTGAAACTCTTTGTTACACCAGCGCGCGTAGTTTTCGCCGTTTTTCGCCGCATCGCAACTCAGGTTCGGGGTGAGGAAGTTATCCGGGTCGCCGTTATCACCGACCCAGCCTGCCGACACCATGTCGTGCTCGCCGTTTTTAGCGCGTTTGAGCATTTCGCCCCATTCCATGACTTTGATATTGACCTTCAGGCCAACCTGCGCCAGATCCGCCTGCATACGCTGGGCGCCGAGCATCGGGTTAGGGTTTGTCGGGCCGCCGCCGTTACGGGTGAACAGCGTGAACTCGGTGCCTTCCGGCACGCCGGCTTCCTTGAGCAGGGCGCGCGCCTTATCCAGGTCGCGCGGTGGGTTTTTCAGCTTTTCACTGAAACCCAGCAAGGTCGGCGGATACGGGCCGGTGCCCACGACTGCATTGCCTTTGCCGAACAGCGCTTCGGTATAACCGGCCTTGTCGAACGCGATGTTGATCGCGTGACGTACTCGGGCATCGCTCATGTATTTGCGAGTGGTGTTCAATGCGGTGTAGCTGGTGGTCATCGCCGCCAGTTCATCGACCTTCAGGTTCGGGTCTTTCTTGATGCTTGGAATGTCATCTGGCTTGGGGAACAACGCGATCTGACATTCGTTGGCCTTGAGCTTTTGCAGGCGCACGTTGTTATCGGTGGTGATCGCCAGAATCAGCGGGTCGACCGCCGGCTTGCCGCGGAAGTAGTCCGGGTTGGCCTTGAAGCGCGCCTGGGCATCTTTCTGATAACGATTGAAGACGAATGGGCCCGTGCCGATAGGCTTGGCGTTGAGGTCTTCAGTTTTACCGGACTTGAGCAACTGGTCGGCGTATTCCTTCGAGTGGATTGAAGAGAATGCCATACCCAGGTCGGCCAGAAACGGAGCTTCCGGACGGGTCAAGGTAAAGACGACGGTGTGATCGTCGGTCTTTTCTACGCTCTTGAGCAGTTCCTTGAACCCCATGCTTTCGAAGTACGGGTAGCCCACGAGGGACTTGTTATGCCACGGGTGATTCGGGTCCAGCTGGCGCTGGAAGCTCCAAAGCACATCATCGGCATTCAGGTTGCGCGTGGGTTTGAAATAGTCGGTGGTGTGGAACTTGATGTCGTCACGCAGATGGAAGGTGTAAGTCAGGCCATCGGCGCTGATTTCCGGCAGGTCTTTGGCCAGGGCAGGGACTACTTCAGTGGTGCCGGGCTTGAAGTCCACCAGGCGGTTGAACATGGTTTCAGCGGCGGCGTCAGCAGTCACAGCAGTGGTGTACAGGACCGGGTCGAAACCTTCCGGGCTGGCTTCGGTGCAGACCACCAGCGGTTTGGCCGAAACGCCGATCGCCACGCTCAACAGCGCAGCGGCCATGGCGGCTTGTAGTGGGAGCATTTTCATTCAGAGCCCTCTGCAATCGATGGAGCCAGAAAAGCGTAGGCGGCGGGCTCGTCCTGAGCTCGCCGCCTGCCTGGCGCTAATTAAAGGATGTTGAACGGGATGGTGGTGACCAGACGGAACTCTTTGATGCTGCCGTCGGACTGGAACTCGCTGCCACGGTGCTCAACATAGGTTGCGCGCACGGTGGTGGCTTTGAGTGGGCCGCTCTGCAGCGCGTAAGAGGCGCCTACACCGTATTCCTGGTGCTTCTCGCCGTCCTGGGACTGGATGCCGTCATAAGCAAACTTGGCCCGGCCATTGTTGCCGGTGTAGTGGGTACCGTCGATGCCCCAGCCGCGTGCCGAGTAGGCGTTGAACTTCAGGCCGGGTACGCCGTATTCAGCCATGTTGATGGCGTAGGCGATCTGGAAGGATTTCTCGTTCGGGCCGTTGAAGTCAGACGTCAGGGAGTTGGCCAGGTAGATACCGTTGGTTTCGTGCAGGTAGTCGAAGTACTCGTTACCGTTCACTTGCTGGTAGCCGAAGGTCAGGCTGTGTGCCTGGTGAGTCAGGCCCAGGGAGAGGGAGAAGGTATCGTTGTCGATTTCCCCCATCTCTTTTTTGCCTTCATCGACAGTCTTGTAGTAGTTGAAGCCGGTGGTCAGGCCCAACTGCTGCGCGTCGCCCAGCTCGTGGGTGGCGCCGAAGTAGTACTGGTTCCAGAAGTCCTTCACGTTGGCGGCGAAGAAGCTGGTTTTCAGGCTTTTCAGCGGCTGGTAGTTCACACCCAGGGTCGACACTTTGTCGGTTTCTGCGCCATTGCCGTATTCGCTACGGAATTTCGACAGGCTCTGCTCGCTACGTGGCGAAACGCGGTCGAACACGCCGCCCTGGAACGACAGGTTGCTGAACTCTTCGCTGTTGAAGCTCACACCCTGGAAGCTCGAAGGCAAAGCACGGTTGCCGATAGTGTCGACGATGCCGCTGCTGAAGTTCTGGCGACCGGCGGTCAGTGTGGTGTTGGACACGCGGAATTGCACGTTGGCCAGGCCCAGTTTGCTCCACTGGTCTACGGCGTCACCGTTGGAGTCGGCCAGGGTACGGTTGGAGCCGCCTTTGATATCACGCTTGCTGCGATCCAGCACCAGGGCGTTGTACACCGCCACTTCAGTCTTGACCCCTACGGTGCCCTGGGTGAAACCCGAGCTGGCGTTGAGGATGGTGCCCTGCACCCAGTTGGTACGGTTGCGATCGGTCAGGGTCTGGCCGTGCTTCTGGTACGAGAAGGTGCCCCCACGGTATTTGCTTTCATGGGAGTACCAGTTACGCGTGGTGCCGCCCAGGCTGAAATCTTCGATAAAGCCTTTGGCCTCGCTTTGGGCGCTGGTGCCGGCCAGGGTGGTAGGAACGAAGTCCTGGCTTTGCGTTTCAGCGTAGGCGGTGGCCGTGATGCTGCTGATGGCCAAGGCCAGAAGCGCTTTGCTGCTCAGTTTCATGGGTGAAGCTCCTTTGGTTCTCTTTTTTAATGCCGGTCTTTTTGGGTGATCCGGCTATTGGGTGTGGAACTCGTTCAAGCTATTGCAAACGTTTGGCGTAGGAAATTTCCCAACAAAAGCCTGCACGTTTGCCGGGGAGCGTATTTCGCTCCCCGCCATCCGATTATTTTCTTATGGGTTGATGCTGACGCCCGAGAACACGTTGCGGCCGAAGGGGCTTACCTTGAAGCCCTCGACTTTGGCGCTTAACGGCTGGTTGACCGTCGAGTGGGCGATGGGCGTGATCGGCACCTGCTGCTTGAGCAATTGCTGCGCCTGTTTGTACAGAACAGTCCTTTGTTCGCGGTCGGTCACGACCTTGGCTTGCTTGATCAGCTTGTCGTACGCCGGGTCGCACCACATGGAGTAGTTGTTCCCGCCGATGGCGTCGCAGCTGTAGAGGGTGCCGAGCCAGTTGTCCGGGTCACCGTTGTCGCCGGTCCAACCGATCAGGCTGACATCGTGCTCACCGTTCTTGGTGCGCTTGATGTACTCACCCCATTCATAGCTGACGATCTTGACCTTGAGGCCGATCTTGGCCCAGTCGTTCTGCAGCATTTCCGCCATCAGCTTGGCGTTGGGGTTGTACGGGCGTTGCACTGGCATGGCCCACAGGGTGATCTCGGTGCCTTCCTTGACCCCGGCGGCCTTGAGCAACTGCTTGGCTTTTTCCGGGTCGTAGGTGGCGTCCTTGATGCTGTCGTCGTAGGACCACTGCGTCGGCGGCATGGCGTTGACCGCCAGTTGCCCGGCGCCCTGGTACACAGCATTGAGGATGCTCTGCTTGTTCACCGCCATGTCCAGCGCCTGGCGTACTTCAAGCTGATCGAATGGCTTGTGGCGCACGTTGTAGGAGATATAGCCCAGGTTAAAGCCTGGCTTGGTCAGCAGTTGCAGGTTCGGGTCGGCCTTGAGGGCCTCGACATCGGCAGGGCGTGGATGCAAGGTCACCTGGCATTCGCCGGCCTTGAGCTTCTGTACGCGTACCGAGGCGTCGGTGTTGATGGCGAAGATCAGTTGGTCCAGCTTGACGCGGCTCGGGTCCCAGTACTGCTTGTTGCCCACGTAGCGGATCTGCGAGTCTTTCTGATAGCGCTGGAACACGAACGGGCCAGTGCCGATCGGCTTCTGGTTGATGTCGCTGGGCCGGCCTTGCTTGAGCAACTGCTCGGCGTATTCCGCCGAAAGGATCGCGGCAAAGCTCATGGCGATGTTCTGCACGAACGCGGCGTCGACCGTGTTCAGCGTCATCACCACGGTGTACGGGTCGGTTTTCTCGACCTTGGCGATGTTCTTGTTCAGGCTCATCCCGTTGAAGTACGGAAACTCGGTGGGGTAGGCCTTGCGGAACGGGTGTTCGGGGTCAAGCATGCGGTTGAAGGTGAACAGCACGTCGTCGGCGTTGAAGTCCCGTGTCGGCTTGAATTCCTTGTTGCTGTGGAACTTCACCCCTTCACGTAGGTGGAAGGTGTAGGTCAGGCCATCCGGGGAAATATCCCACTTGGTTGCCAGCCCAGGGACGACGTCGGTCGCGCCTTTTTCGAACTCCACCAAACGGTTATACAAAGGCTCCGCCGCATCGTTGTCGGTAGCGGTGGTGTATTGCGCAGTGTCAAACCCTGCCGGGCTGCCTTCGGAGCAGAACACCAGGCTCTTTTTTTCGGCGGCTTGGCCCATGGTGGCCATGGCCAGCAGGCTGGTGGCAAACAGAGCGGATACAACGGTGGTATGGCGCATGACGATCCCGGTCCTTGTTTGTAGTTATCAACAGCGAGCCTTCCTGCTGGCTTACAGCCAGGCAGACATCACTGATCCCACACACAGCAAGTGCCCTTCCCAGAGTGATGCCTCTGCTGTCCTACGACCTTATGGGGCGCTGACCTTGCAGTAAATGCGTCAATTCTGACTGACCTTGTAGGCAACGGAGGCACGGGTCGCAGTTCATTGCTGTAAGACGGCAACGCTTGCAAACGTAGTCTGTTTCCTAAGGTCCAGGCGGATGGAATAACGGCGACGTTATGAAACGTCGCCGTTATTGAACCTTACTTGCCGCTGACGCTAACGCCGTAGAAGGAGTTCAAGCCAAACGGGCTGATCTTGAAATCCTGCACGGTATTACGCATGGGTTGATACACCGTCGAGTGCGCGATAGGTGTCATCGGGACTGCATCTTTGAGGATATGTTGCGCCTGCTTATACAGCTCGGTGCGTTTGGCGACATCCGATGTGGCCTTGGCTTCTTTAACGATGCCGTCGAATTTCTTGTCGCACCATTTGGAGAAGTTGTTGCCCGACAGCGAGTCGCAGCCGAACAGCACGTTCAGCCAGTTGTCCGGGTCACCATTGTCGCCGCTCCAGCCAATGATCATGGCCTGGTTCTCGCCGCCTTTGGAGCGCTTGATGTACTCGCCCCACTCGTAGCTGACGATGTTGACCTTCAGGCCGATCTGTTTCCAGTCGTTCTGCAGCATCTCGGCCATCAATTTGGCGTTGGGGTTGTAGGGGCGCTGGACCGGCATGGCCCACAGGGTGATCTCGGTGCCTTCCTTGACGCCAGCGGCCTTGAGCAATTCCTTGGCCTTGGCAGGATCGTACTTGGCATCCTTGATGGTGGTGTCATAGGACCACTGGGTCGGCGGCATGGCGTTGACCGCCAGTTGGCCGGCACCCTGGTACACGGAGTCGATGATCTGCTGCTTGTTCACCGACATGTCCAGGGCTTCACGGACGCGCAGGTCAGCCAGCGGGTTCGCGGCGGTCTGGCCCTTGAGTACAGGCATGACGTTATAGGCGATGTAGCCCAGGTTGAAACCGGCCTGGTGCGGCAGTTTCAGGTCCTTGTCCTCACCCAGCGCCTTGAGGTCGGCCGGACGTGGGAACAGGGTGATCTGGCATTCGTTTTTCTTGAGCTTCTGGATACGCACCGACGGGTCGGTGGTGATAGCGAAGATCAGGTTATCGATCTTCACGTCTTCAGGTTTCCAGTAGTCCTTGTTGCCGGTGTAGCGAATGTTCGAGTCTTTCTGGTAGCTCTTGAACACGAACGGGCCAGTGCCGACCGGCTTCTGGTTGATGTCGGCAGGCTTGCCTTCCTTCAACAACTGCGCAGCGTATTCGGCGGACTGGATCGAGGCGAAGCTCATGGCCAGGTTCTGGATGAACGCGGCGTCCACGGTGCCAAGGGTGAACTTGACGGTGTGGTCATCGATTTTTTCGATGTTCTTGATGTTGGTGTCCATCCCCATGTCCGTGAAGTACGGGAACTCGGTGGGGTAGGCCTTACGGAATGGATCGTCTTTATTGATCATCCGGTTGAAGGTAAACAGTACGTCGTCAGCCGAAAATTCACGAGTTGGCTTGAAGTACGGGGTGGTATGGAACTTGACGCCTTCGCGAAGGTGGAAGGTGTACGTCAGGCCATCCGGGGACACGTCCCAGCTAGTGGCCAGGCCAGGAACGACGGCGGTGCCGCCACGTTCGAACTGGCTCAGGCGGTTGAACATGGTTTCGGCCGAGGCATCGAAGTCTGTTCCGGTGGTGTACTGGCCTGGATCAAAACCGGCCGGGCTCCCTTCGGAGCAGAACACCAGGTTAGTTGCCGCAAGGGCTACGGGGGCTGCGGCCATAAGGCCAGCGCTCACTAATAACGGAAGGACTGCGTGTTTAAGCATGTTGGCCTCATGATTTGTTGTCATTTTTGGTGGTGAGGGCGACCTCGTGAGTCGGCCTGCGGATACTTATGCAGGCGCCATACCCAATGCAAGATGCAGAGCGGTTGCAAAGGGAAAACTGTGGTACGAACGTACAGGAATGTCGCAATTATGAAAGTTTCGACACAAAAGTGCCTGTTTGGAGGGTTTTTTCGGTGCAAATGGCGCACCAAAAAAGCCCAGCCGAGGCGTCTAGCGCACTCGGTTGGGGCGCGGCTGTTACTTATCTAGACCCACACCGTAGAACGGCGTTAGCCCAAACGGGCTGATCTTGAAGTCACGCACTTGCTTGCGCATAGGCTGGAAAACCGTCGAGTTCGCAATAGGCGTTATAGGTACTTGTTCCTTAAGGATTTTCTGTGCCTGTTGATACCACTTGATGCGCTGCTCGCGGTCGCTGCTGACCTTGGCTTGCTGCACCAGCTTGTCATACGCCGGGTTACACCATTTGGCGTAGTTGCTGCCCTTGACCGCAGCACAACTGTAGAGCACGCCCAGCCAGTTATCGGGGTCGCCGTTGTCGCCGGTCCAGCCATAAATCATTGCATCGTGTTCGCCATTTTTGGCGCGCTTGATGTATTCGCCCCACTCATAGCTGACGATGTTGGCCTTGATGCCGACCTTGGCCCAATCCTGTTGAATCATTTGTGCAGACATCCGCGCATTCGGATTTGAGGCGCGTTGTACGGTCATTGCCCACAGGTTGATGGTGGTACCTGGTGCAACCCCTGCTTCTTTTAGTAGCAACCTTGCCTTGGTCGGGTCGTAGGGGGCGTCCTGGATTTTCGGGTCATAAGACCACTGCGCGGGAGGTAGTGCGTTCTGCGCCAATTGCCCGGCGCCCTGGTACACGGCCTTGATGATTGCGGGCTTGTCGATGGCCATGTCCAGTGCCTGGCGAACCTTGAGTTGATCCAGCGGCGGGTGAGTCACGTTATAGGCCAGGAAGCCCAGGTTGAAGCCCGCTTGTTGCAGTACGCGCAGGTTGGGGTCTTGCTTCATCACCTCGATATCGGCGGGGCGCGGGTAACCGCTGACCTGGCATTCGCCCGCCTTGAGTTTCTGCAGGCGCGCGGCGGCGTCCGGGGTGATAGCGAACACCAGGTTATCGAGCTTCACGTCCTCGGGCTTCCAATACTGTTTATTGGCCACATAACGGATCTGCGAGTCTTTCTGGTAGCGCTTGAACACAAACGGCCCGGTGCCGACCGGTTGCTGGTTGATCTGCTCCGCCTTGCCTTGTTTCAACAACTGGGTGGCGTATTCGGCCGATTGCACAGAGGCGAAGCTCATGGCCAGGTTTTGCACGAACGAAGCATCGACCGTGTTCAGGTTGAACCGCACGCTGCGCTCGTCGAGTTTTTCGACGTTCTTGATCGTGGTGTTCAAGCCCATGTCGGTGAAGTAGGGCGACTCTGAGGGGTAGGCCTTGCGAAACGGGCTGTCGGCATCGAGCAGGCGATTAAAAGTGAACAGCACGTCATCGGCGTTGAAGTCACGAGTCGGGGTGAAGAAGTCGGTGGTATGGAACTTGACGCCTTCACGCAGGTGAAAGGTGTAGGTCAGGCCATCCTTGGAAACATCCCAACTGGTGGCCAGGCCAGGTTCGACTTCGGTACCGCCGCGCTTGAACTGGGTCAGGCGGTTGAACACGGTTTCGGCGGACGCATCGAAATCGGTGCCGCTGGTGTACTGGCTGGGGTCGAAGCCGGCGGGGCTGGCTTCGGAGCAGTAGACCAGGGTGGTGGCTGCCTGGGTCATTGGTATAAAGGCCAGAAGGCTTGCGGCGAGGAGCAGTGGCTTGACGGCGATTTTTTCCATGGAGACCCCTGAGGCGGCGGGCATCTTAAAGCAGCCCAAACAAAAACGGCGGTCACCGAGGTTACCGCCGTTCAGCTGGCTTAGGTAGGGGATACCTTTATGCGGGGGATACCTCTATACGGGTGGGAGCCGACTTATCGATTGTAACGGGCGGGCCGTCTATTTCATTACTTTCACGAAGGGTGAAAGTCCGAGTGGCTGTTATGTTCACGTCATCGACGAGGGTGGACTCACCTCTAACATCATATTTCAGGTGCCATTGGGTGACTATTGTGACCTCGGTCTCATTTTTTAGAGGGTTGTAGTCGATGAAGTACTGCCGGTCGCCAACGCTGCTGCTATAGCCGTCTTTCACTCGCGGAGGTTGCAATTCAAACCACGCAGGAGCGGAAGAACCTTGATGAGCAACCTCTGAAATTGCCGCTCGCATGTCAGGATTGGGCACGGTGCGCTCAAATGTATCGATCCCGTCCCTTACCAGACCCTCACGAATTGACCCTTCTAAGTTATCTGGGATGGTCATTCCTGCTAGCCGCCGGGGTATGTTGATCTCAACGTTCTCCAGGCCAGGGCGTCTTATTGTGTAAGGGTCTCGGTCGATGTCTTTGATAAAGTATTCGGAGTAATTGCTGCTACCAAACGAGGAGGGGGAGGCTGTTTCCGATGCAAGTAGGGTGAAATCCGCGCTGTCTGCTGTCCAGGAAAAGACAGGACGATTTTCTAAAATACCGTTATTTTCCCTGAAAGTGACGCCATATTTATAGTTCGCTTGCTCTTCAACGTTGAAATACTTGTCGAATAGGTCAGCGCCTTTCATTTTGGTGCCGTCTAACTCAATAAAATTATCCGATACATGTGCGGGCGTTTTTAAATCGTTACTGGGTGTCGGGGACTCAGGACGTTGCCACGGCCACGGCCATTTTATCCCGCCATCACCCGGTGCCCGCGCCCACTCTCCGTTACGCCCGGGTGTGATGACCATCAGCCCCGCGCCGTTATCGGGGTTGATGACTCTGGCAAATGCATCACCGGTCCGGTAACGCCCCGATATCTCAAATACCTTGCTCGCCCCCGACTCGTCGGTAAGGCGCACTAACTGGCGCAGCACTCCCTGGCTGTCGGTTACTCGATAAACACCCAACGTGTCGCGAGGCGCGTTCTTTATCAGCTGTTCACCCTCCGGGACGGCATATTGCGCCATTGGAATGAGTGAACGGGATCTGGGGAGTGGGGCGTTAACGGAGTCGCTAACCACAGGGGTGCCTGTGGACGTCCCAGGTTGTGGTTCGCGAGCGTTTGCCCTGGGGAGAGGCTGGGGCTTAAGGCGCGGCAGTTCTTTTTCTGCGGGCAGTGCAAAAGGGTCTTCCGGCACAGCACTGGCACCGTAGGAAAACACTGTATTGAGTAAGCCATCGAACGCTTTGGAGGCGCCCTCATCCCGCTCTGTCACGGTGTCGCCAGACGAGGTTTTTTCTGCCCCTAGCGCCACCTCGGTCAACCCGGCCGCCACCGCTGCGGCGGCTACGGGCGCGGCGATGGGCGCGAGTTTGACCAGCAGGCCGGCGGCTACGGTGATGTCGTTCAGCCAAGTATCGCGAATCACCTCGCTGTCGGACTTGATGACTACATCGGCGTCACTGTTCATCCGTTCTTTGGCGGCCGTCGCCAATGTGGAAAAAACGTCGTCTTTAATGGCAGCGTGGCTGCGGTCAATCGCTGACCCCTTCAACTCACCACTGGCCATTTTCGCCAAGAGGGTGTCCAGGCCATCCTTCTTTTCGCCCACATGGGTGAACCACAGAATGGGCATCAGTACTTTTGCCGCGCGTTCAGCAAAGCTCTTGGTCTGGTCCTGGCGATAGATCATCGGGAAGTGAGCCGCCAGTGCTTCGCGTTTTGCAGGGTCCTTGGCCTGCTCGAGCAGCCACTGATCCAGCTTCTCAATAGAATCAAAGCGCAAGAATGCGGGTTCGGCGCCCGGTATATAGAGCACTTGCCGGCCACCGTCCGCAGCGCTGAATCTCACTATATCGCTGGACGTAACCCCGTGGAGGCTCAGGGCATGCGTTTGGACGTTGCCGTTTGCCGGTGCTTTGGCCTTGAGTTGTTCCACGGTGATCGGGGCGTTTTCATCGAGCGTAAGGTTGGACACAGCGCCCATCACCAAACGGTAGTCGTCACGGGTGAACTGGTGCTCGGGCGCTTGCAAGGAACGTTCAAGAGGGGGGCTGCTCTCGGCGCTTTTCAATTGCTTGCGGGCCTGGAAGATGAATTCACCTTTGATCGTCGTCTCATACTCGTCGTTATGCGTGCTCCAGAAGTGGTCAATCTTCTGGGTCATTTGGGTCTGAAAGTCGGTTTTCCAGCTTTCATGCATCACTTGGGACGGCTTGAGGTCGATTTGATTGTGTTTGCCGTAGCCGCCTTTTTCGCTTTGCCCAGCAGGCTGGGTATACAGCCCCGCTTCCAGGTCCAGGTTGCCGGGCACCCAGTCGTGCTCGGAGAAGTTCTTCAGCAAGGCGTCGGGCA
Organism: Pseudomonas sp. MF6767; assembly: GCF_016405475.1. NCBI lineage: Bacteria > Pseudomonadati > Pseudomonadota > Gammaproteobacteria > Pseudomonadales > Pseudomonadaceae > Pseudomonas > Pseudomonas sp. MF6767. Next base: position 170,562 of record NZ_JAEKCY010000007.1, read on the forward strand.
AGCGCAGCGAAGACCAGGGTTCTTGAAAGGTGTGTTCCCAGCCGGTCGCCGTGTCTGCGCTTTCGCCACCTTTGAAACGGTTCAAGTACACGGTGTCGGAGTCGATAGGTTTGCCCGTGAGTTTGAGCAGCAGGTCATCCGCCCACTTTTTGGCCTCTGCCCGCGTATTGGGCAGGTTGTCGGCGACGTCAACTGCCATGCGCTTGTAAGCCAAGGCTTGTGGTGCGGTGCTGTAGTAGTTGGCGGCGTTGTGTTTTTGCACCTGCAGCGCCTGTGGCGAGCGGCTGCTGGCAGGGCGCAGGCGGTCATCGGCGGGGATAGGATCGAAGGTGTCTTTGTGTTCCAGGTGCCTTATTTGTGTTCGAGCCTGTGACAGCTTTTGGGGAAGGGGCACACCTTCAAAGTTGGCCACCACTTTTGCGCTGACCTTGATGGAGTCCTTGCGCAGCCTCACACGTAAATCACCGTTATTTCCAGGGGCGATAACTTTTGCGGCGTCCAGCAATGGTCCTGAAATTTGTCCCCAGCCTGATGAATCCGAGAGATGGAAGGTTTTAGTTTTGCCCTCGACCTTGGCGGACAACGTACCTGTAGACGGGTTGATTGAAAGCAAGGTGTCCGGGGCGAAGTGTTGTTCCTGCAGCCAGCCTTGTACCACGGCGTTTTCCAAATGCATGCGATACAGCCCAAGCCACTGGCCCAGAGTGCTCTGGGGCGGCACGGTTATAAGCCCGGCATTGCCGTGTAACACCTTACGTTGTGCGGCCTCGAGATAGGCCTTGAGCAGTGCTGTTTCGTCGGGTTGGGCGGTTTTTGCAGTGGGCGGTGTCGCCTGCGCTTGAATGGCCGACGTCGGTTTGGCGACTACGAGTGGCAGCGATAACCTGTGGGTTGAGTTGAGTGACAGGGACATAAATTCGGCTCTCATTGTATGAATAAATGCCAGCACATCCCTCCCTGGTAGCTATGGCAGTAATGAGTCGTGGAAGCCGGGCACTTGATTCCTGCGAGATGTACTGCTGGATATGACGTGGCGCTAACGCGCAAAAAAAAGGCGCAAGCCCCGTGGGGTTGCGCCGTTGTCCTGTCTAAAAAAGTTACTGTAAAACTTCGATCACGCCGTCGGCGCTCATGTTGACCTGGCTGGTGCCGGCTTCCACTTCAGGCGTCGGTGCTGAATCGGCCATGGCGGCTTTCATCATCATGCCGCCATTGCGGGCGTAGGGCATCGGGTAGCCATTAGTGTTGAAGTTCAGGTTGACGATCTTGTAGCCCTTGCCACCGAGTGCATCGGTAGCCAGTTGCGCACGCGCCTTGAATGCAGCCACGGCATCTTTGAGCAGCGCATCTTCGCTGGCCTTGCGCGTGGCATCGGCGATGGCGAAGTCCATGCTGTCCATCTTCAGAGTGTTGAGCAGCTCGCCGGTAAGTTTGGACAGTGCCGGGAAGTCCGCGCTTTCCATACGCAGTTCTGCACGTTCACGCCAGCCAGTGATCTTCTGGTTCTTGCTGTCGTAGATCGGGTAGCTGTTGCGGCTGCCCTGGCGCAAGGTCACGCCTTTGACTTCGCGAGCCTGGCCCAGCGCCTGGTTCAGGGTGGTGGTGATTTCGGCCGCGAGCTTGGCCGGGTCGGCGTTTTGCGATTCGGTGTAAAGGGTGACGATCATCTTGTCGCGGGCCACTTCCTGGCTGACTTCGGCGCGCAGGGAGATCTGGTTATAATTCAGTGCATCGGCGGCCATGGCCGGCAGGCTGGCCAGGGCGCTGGCGCTGAGGGTGAGAACAACTGCACTGCGAGTGAAACGAGACATGGAAGCTCCTGGGGATATTCGTGTTCGGTAAGACTGTAGACGTAGCCTTGGGGTTCGTCGGGTTTACCCAATACAAATAAATTTCAGCGTGGCGTGCGCTACCCTCACGCCACGCGAGGACCCTGTTACAGGGTGGCCCCTTTTGGAGTAAACGTCACAGGCTTGTAGCTGAAATTCCACCATTTGAACGGGTGATCGAAAATCGAATACGGGTTGGTCTTCACCGGCTTGAATTCTTTACCCGAAACGCCATCGTCGGGACTGGGATGATCGAAGGTTACAGGGGGTTTGCCACTTTCGTAGATTGTCTGGTTATCTCCCAGGATCTCTTCGGGCGAGTACCTGGCAGTCAGTTCACCTACATAGCCTTTCACTGGGCGTCCGGTGAGCCGCTGAAATTGAGCGGCGAAGGAGTTCTCGCCCTGCGCCCCGGAGTAACAGCTCAGAATGCGAATATTGTCATAGCTCTCCGGGAAGATGCCATTGCGCTTGAGCGTGTTGTACAACCCCTGCGGGGTGTGTTTGCCACCTTTGTAATAAATATGGGTGCCATCGCCATGGCCAATGATGTTGAGGCGATGCTCCAGGCCATTTTTATTCATGTCGGTGAAAATGTGCAGGTTGTCTTCGACTTTGACCAGGTTATCCTTGGTGCCCGTGAGGGTGACCAACTTACCGTCCGTCGACAGTGTTTCGGAGACCGGCGCCACAGGTTCCGATTCGGGGAGTAAGGAGGCAAAGTTATTGTCGACGTTAAGGTCGACCGAGGGCTTGCCCGGATGGGCATCAGTCACTGGCTGCCCAACAGGGCGTTGCGAACTGGCCGAGGCCCCTTCTTCCACCACTGTACCGGCCTGGGACACCAGGCGTGTGGCTACAGGCAGCGCGGCATTGAGCACGCCAAAAATCAAATGACCGACGCCGCCGGGTTTGCCCTTGGCCAAATCGTCGGCGCCAATGCCTGCTTCGGTGATACCCGAGGCGATGTACAGCCCATCCAACGCCAAAGCCACTTCGGGCACGGCGATGGCCACCGGGGCAAAGAGCATCGCGATCATGGCTGCCTTGCTGAGGCCCGACAGGATATTGGCTTTGGTGACGTCGGCATCGGAGGTGATCTGCGACTTGGCGTCGTCGAACGACCGATCGTATTGGCGTTGGCCGATCTGTTGAAAGACATCGGCGGTGGCGTCGATATCAGGGCCGGTATTTGAACGCCCGGTGGCGTTGAAGCGCTGGAGGCTCAAGGTCGTTGCAGGAGGCCAGGTACGGTGGTGCGCATATTTGGGCCACACGGCCATCCCTTTGAGCATTTCACGCACGCCGCTTTTGAACGGGCCGCTGTTCAAGTCCTTGAAGGTGAAGTGTCCTTCCAGTGCCTTGAGTTTTTCCGGGTCTGCGGCTTGGCTCGCCAACCACTGCTTCATTTGCTCTACGCTGTCAAAAGCGTGGATTGGCGAAGAGTTGCCCGGGATGACCAGCAGTGTGCGGTTGATCGGTTTGCCATCGGCACCCTGGCGGGTGTTTTTGTCGGTGATCACCATCAGGTCGGTGGATTTGTATTGCCCTACGCTCAACAGGCCTACGTCTAGTCCAGGATCAGGCGGCGTCGGGCGTGTGAGGTCGTTGAACTGCGTATCGGCCCAGGCCAGGGTGTTGCCAGGCAGCCCCGCTGCACGCAGGACCAGTTGTTTGTCTTCCTGCGTCAGGCTGCCCTCCTGATGTTGCGAGTGTGCAGCTTTGACGAGTGCCGCCTTGGCCACAATAGGGTATTGACGGTCGTGCTTGTCCCAGAAGTCGTTAAGGAACTCGATGTAGGGGCGCTGGAAGTCGGTGGCCCAGACTTGCTCCTTGAAGTCCTTTGGCGACACGGACAGCTGGGTTGAAGGCGCATAGACCTGCGGGGTGCCGGGCGTGGAGGCGGTATAAATGCCTTGGTAGGTGTGGGTAATGTGGGCCGACTCGCGATTGGGGTTGAATCGGTCGGCGACGTCGAATACGCCTGGTGCAATATGGGGCAGGTCATTGACCAGCCTCACTGCTGGGCCGCCGACATAATGAGGAACCAGCGCCCCTCTTCCTTCGGGCGTGGTCTGGCTGTTTTTTACCAGGGCGTCCGTCAGTGTAATCTGTTCGACCAGCTTGGCCGGGTAGGGCGGCTTGCCGGTAGTGTTGTAGTTGAACGTCGTCAGATACGTTCTGTCCGGGTCGATGTCCAGGTTCCACTTGTCCTTGAACAGTTGCTTGACCGTCTGCGCGGCATCTTGCGTTACCGACTTGAAGGCCAAGGCCAGGTTCTCGGCATTGCTGGCGCTGTCGATATTGATCCCCACATCCACGGGTACAATTGTTTTGTCATGGGCTCCCACCGTCTTGCCGGGATCGTGGTTCACGCTGACGAGTTCGTAACCGTCACCACCGTTATTGGATAAATCCCTGCGCACGCTTTCCACGAGGTATTGCTCGTTGTTTGGGCTCTGGTCTATCGCACGTCGCTGGCGGCTAAGAGTGGCACCTGATGGCGGTTCAGCGGTGTAGGGCCTTTGAGTGGGGAGTGCGTTATTCATCTGCATGAAAGCGTTCCTGAGTGGCGAGGCATGATGATGCCCATCGGTGGGCGGTAGGCCTCTGGGTGGTCCGATGCTCACCTTGGTTCCTGTAAGTAATGCGCCAAATTATGTGGGCAGGAGAAGGTCGCGCTGTGGCGGTTTGCCGCATAAGCCCTGCCGTCCTCGTGTCTTGGTTATACTCGGTGCGATATACCTGCAGCGCTCATCAGGAGATCTCATGCTCGCCGCCGTAAAACTGACTTCCGCCACCCGCCAGAACCTTTGGCGCCTGACGTTCATTCGCACCCTGGTATTGGCCGCACAGGCCGGTTCCGTCGGGCTTGCCTATTGGTTCGACCTGTTGCCGCTGCCCTGGCTGCAATTGGCCGTGACCCTGGGGTTCTCCACCGTATTGTGTGTGTTCACCGCCATTCGACTGCGCACCACTTGGCCTGTGACCGAGCTGGAATACGCCCTGCAACTGGCCTGCGACCTGTTTATCCACAGCGTGTTGCTGTACTTCTCCGGTGGTTCTACCAACCCCTTCGTCTCCTACTATCTGGTGCCTTTGACCATCGCTGCCGTCACCCTGCCGTGGCGCTATTCGGTGGTGCTGTCGGGCATTGCGCTGACGCTGTACACCCTGCTGTTGGCGCAGTTCTACCCCTTGCAGACATTCCCCATCGCCCGGGAAAACCTGCAGATCTACGGGATGTGGTTGAGCTTCGCTCTGTCTGCGGCAGTCATTACCTTCTTTGCCGCGCGCATGGCCGAAGAATTGCGCCGCCAGGAAGAACTGCGCGCCATTCGCCGTGAAGAGGGCCTGCGTGACCAGCAACTGCTGGCCGTTGCCACCCAGGCCGCTGGCGCCGCCCATGAGTTGGGCACGCCGCTGGCGACCATGAGCGTGCTGCTCAAGGAAATGACCCAGGACCATCACGACCCGGCCCTGCAAGATGATTTGAGCGTACTGCAGGAGCAGGTCAAGCAGTGCAAGTTGACACTCCAGCAACTGGTGCGCGCCGCCGAAGCCAACCGCCGTCTGGCGGTCGAAATGCAAGACGTCACCCAGTGGCTCGATGAGGCGCTCAACCGCTGGCACCTGATGCGCCCCGAAGCCAGTTACCGTTTCAACCTGTTGGGCCAAGGCAGCGTACCGCGCATGGCGCCACCGCCGGACTTGACCCAGGCGCTGCTCAACTTGCTGAACAATGCAGCCGACGCCTGCCCTGAAGGCCTCGGGGTGCAGTTGGACTGGGACGCGGAAAACGTCACCATCAGCATTCGTGACCACGGCGCGGGCGTGCCACTGGCCATTGCCGAGCAAATCGGCAAACCCTTCTTTACCACCAAGGGCAAAGGCTTCGGCCTGGGCCTGTTTTTGAGCAAGGCCAGCGTGACCCGCGCGGGCGGCTCAGTGAAGCTCTATAGTCATGAGGAAGGTGGCACGCTCACCGAGCTGCGCCTGCCCCGTGTCGCACGAGGAGATATCGATGAGTGACGAGATCCAAGTCGAAGGCGAAGAACTGCCGCACCTGTTGCTGGTAGATGACGACGCGACCTTTACCCGCGTGATGGCGCGCGCCATGAGCCGGCGCGGTTTTCGCGTCAGCACCGCAGGTTCTGCTGAAGAGGGCCTGACCATCGCCCAGGCCGACCTGCCGGACTACGCCGCCCTCGACCTTAAAATGGACGGCGACTCGGGCCTGGTGCTGCTGCCAAAGCTGCTGGAACTCGACCCGGAAATGCGCGTGGTGATCCTCACCGGTTACTCCAGCATCGCCACCGCCGTCGAGGCGATCAAGCGCGGCGCCTGCAATTACCTGTGCAAACCCGCGGATGCCGACGACGTGCTGGCCGCCTTGCTGTCCGAGCATGCCGACCTCGACACCCTGGTGCCGGAAAATCCGATGTCGGTGGACCGCCTGCAGTGGGAACACATCCAGCGCGTGTTGACCGAACACGAAGGCAACATCTCCGCCACCGCCCGCGCCCTGGGCATGCACCGCCGCACGCTGCAACGCAAGTTGCAGAAGCGCCCGGTACGACGCTGAACGGCGACTGAACAACTCGCTTCAGGCTGCACGGACGCACGAACCGATCACCTATGATCGGTTCAAACGCCTGTGACTTTTTCCTACCGAGCCTGAACGATGAATCAGAATGCTGAATATCGCGCGGTCAACGACGCGGTGCGTGGGCAATTCTTCCGCCGAACCTGGGCGATGATCACACCCTATTGGCGCAGTGAAGAGAAGGGCAGGGCCTGGCTGCTGCTGGCCGCAGTGATTGGCCTGTCGCTTTTCAGCGTGGCGATCTCCGTGTGGATCAACCACTGGTACAAAGACTTCTACAACGCCCTGGAGAAGAAAGACACCGCGGCCTTCTGGCAACTGATCGGCTATTTCGGCGGGATTGCGGCGGTGGCGATACTCGGCGCGGTGTACCGCCTTTACCTGACCCAGATGCTGACAATCCGCTGGCGCGCCTGGCTCACCGAAAAACACTTCAGCCGTTGGCTGGCCCACAAGAATTATTACCAGCTGGAGCAGGGCGGCTACACCGATAACCCGGACCAGCGGATTTCCGAAGACCTTAACAACTTCACCTCCGGTACCTTGAGCCTGGGCCTTGGGTTGCTGCGTAACGTGGTCAGCCTGGTGTCATTCTCGATCATCCTGTGGGGCGTCTCGGGTAGCATCGAAGTGTTCGGCGTCACCATCCCCGGTTACATGTTCTGGTGTGCACTGCTGTACGCCGCTGTGGGAAGTTGGCTGACGCACTTGATCGGCCGGCGCTTGATCGGCCTGAGCAACCAACAGCAACGCTTCGAAGCGGACCTGCGTTTTTCCATGGTGCGGGTGCGTGAGAATGCCGAAAGTATTGCCCTGTACAACGGCGAGCCGAATGAAAGGCAACGCCTGAGTTCGCGCTTCGGCAAGGTCTGGCAGAACTTCTGGGACATCATGAAAGTGTCAAAGCGCCTGACCTTTTTCACCGCTGGCTACAGCCAGATCGCGATCATCTTCCCCTTTATCGTCGCCGCGCCGCGCTACTTCACCGGCAAGATCGAGCTGGGCGAGCTGATGCAAATCAACTCGGCGTTCGGCAACGTGCAAGAGAACTTCAGCTGGTTTATCAACGCCTATTCGGAGCTGGCGACATGGCGCGCCACCAGCGACCGTCTGCTGAGTTTCCAGCAGGCCATGAGCGACAACGAGCAACGCACGCCGGCGATCGACGTGCGCCCTGAAGGCGAGCGCCTGGTGATCAAGGACCTGGGCATGGACCTGGCCGACGGCCGCCATTTGCTCACCGACGCCGACATGACCGTGGAGCCTGGTCAGCGCGTCATGCTCAGCGGGCGTTCCGGCAGCGGCAAGAGCACTTTGCTGCGGGCGATGGGGCATCTGTGGCCCGCCGGTCATGGCAGCATTCGCTTGCCGGCGACGCGCTACCTGTTCCTGCCGCAAAAGCCTTACCTGCCGATTGGTACGCTCAAGGCCGTGTTGAGTTATCCACAGGACGACAGCGTCTATTCACCAGAACGTTATGCACAGGTGCTGGAAACCTGTCGCCTGCCCCATTTGGTCAGCCGCCTGGATGAAGCCAACCACTGGCAACGCATGCTCTCGCCCGGCGAGCAACAGCGCCTGGCCTTTGCCCGCGCGTTGTTGTTTGCACCGCGATGGCTGTACATGGATGAGGCAACCTCGGCCATGGATGAAGAAGACGAGGCAACCCTGTACCAAGCGTTGATTGATGAGTTGCCGGAGTTGAGCATCGTCAGCGTCGGCCACCGCAGCAGCCTCAAGCGTTTCCATGGGCGGCATGTGCGCATCGACGGTGGGCGGTTGCAGGAACAACAACTCACTTGAGTGCCTGCTCGCTCAATGTGGGAGCCGGGCTTGCCCGCGATGGCGGAGTGCCTGAGGCAGGTGTGTCAACGGGCACACCGCTATCGCAGGCAAGCCAGCTCCCACAGGGGCATGGTGTTGTCTGATGGTTCAGGCACCCAACAAAAAGCCCGGCTGATCATCGATCAGCCGGGCTTTTTGTTGCTCGAAGATGACTTACTTCTTCAAGCCGTAATGCTCATCCAACATGCCTGGAGCGTTCGGCGTCTTTGGCGCGTAGTCCCGTGGTGGCTCCTGGTTTTCCCGAGGCGGGGTCAGGCGTTCCCGTGGGGTTTGCGGTGCATCGGAATGCAGCGCGGCCAGCAGGCGCTGGCGGGTGATGTCGTCGAGGGCCAGGCGGTTAGCGCCATCGGCGAGGTGATCCTGTACTTCCTGGTAGCTCTGGGTGAGCTTCTTGACCAGGGTCGCGGTGCTGTTGAAGTGGGTAACAACCTCGTTCTGATAACTGTCAAAACGTTCCTGAATGTCATCCAGCTGACGCTGCGTGCGGTTAGGCGCGGCATTCGGCAGCAGGCGGGCAACCAGGAAACCAATGGCGACACCGGCAACCAGGGCAAGAGTCGGCAACAACCAAACTAAGAGCGAGTGTTCCACGAGTCCTTCCTCTATAAACGGCTTTGCTTTACGTTAACGGCTCAAACCTGCGCTGTATACCGCGATTAAGCTCGCAATGATGCCATGCACAGACTTTAGCTAGACGAGTCGACCCCTTGAGAGGTCACGGAGTTCATCCTTGCTCATGCGTGAAACCCCCGTTTTGATCGATGGCCCGGTAGGCCAATTGGAAGCCTTGTACCTGGATCACCCCGAACCACGTGGCCTGGCGCTGGTTTGCCACCCTAACCCGGTGCAGGGGGGGACCATGCTCAATAAGGTCGTCTCGACCCTGCAACGCACTGCCCGCGATGCGGGTTTGATTACTTTGCGCTTCAATTACCGTGGCGTGGGTGCCAGTGCCGGTACTCACGATATGGCCAGCGGTGAGGTGGACGATGCTGAAGCGGCCGCCGCCTGGCTGCGGGAAAAGCACCCGGACCTGCCAATCACCTTGCTCGGTTTTTCTTTCGGTGGGTATGTGGCCGCCAGCCTCGGCGGCCGCCTGGAAGCCAAAGGTGAAAAGCTCGCACACCTGTTCATGATCGCCGCTGCGGTGATGCGCCTGCGCGATACCGACGCGTTACCGCTGGGCTGCCCGTTGACCCTGATCCAACCGGAAAGCGACGAAGTGGTTGACCCGCAGCTGGTCTACGACTGGTCCGCCGCCCTCAAACGCCCCCATGAGTTGCTGAAAGTGGCAGAATGCGGACACTTTTTTCACGGCAAGCTGACCGATCTCAAGGATCTGGTGCTGCCACGCCTTTCGAATTGATGACAAGCGATCACCCATGACGACCCGTACCCGTATCCTCACCGGCATCACCACCACCGGCACGCCGCACCTGGGCAACTACGCCGGTGCGATTCGCCCGGCGATCCTCGCCAGCGAAGACGCGAATGCCGATTCCTTCTACTTCCTGGCCGACTACCACGCCCTGATCAAATGCGATGACCCGCAGCGCATCCAGCGCTCGCGTATGGAAATCGCCGCGACCTGGCTGGCCGGTGGCCTGGATGTGAACCGGGTGACCTTCTACCGCCAGTCGGACATCCCGGAAATCCCCGAGCTGACCTGGCTGTTGACCTGCGTTGCCGCCAAGGGCCTGCTCAACCGCGCCCATGCCTACAAGGCCTCGGTGGACAAGAACGTGGAAAACGGTGAAGACCCGGATGCGGGCATCAGCATGGGCCTGTACAGCTACCCGGTGCTGATGGCAGCGGACATCCTGATGTTCAATGCGCACAAGGTGCCGGTGGGCCGCGACCAGATCCAGCACGTGGAAATGGCCCGCGACATCGGCCAGCGCTTCAACCACCTGTTCGGCAACGGTAAAGAATTCTTCACCATGCCCGAGGCGCTGATCGAAGAAAGCGTGGCCACCTTGCCAGGCCTGGATGGTCGCAAGATGTCCAAGAGCTACGACAACACCATCCCGTTGTTCACCAGCGCCAAGGACATGAAGGACGCGATCTCGCGGATCGTCACCGACTCCCGCGCGCCAGGCGAAGCCAAGGATCCGGACAATTCGCACCTGTTCACCCTGTACCAGGCGTTCGCGACCAAGGCCCAGGAAGCCCAATTCCGTGGTGAGCTGCTAGAAGGCCTGGGCTGGGGCGAGGCCAAGAACCGTCTGTTCCAACTGCTCGACGGCCAGCTCGGCGAAGCGCGCGAGCGTTACCATCAACTGATGGCGCGCCCATCGGACATGGAGGACCTGCTGCAGGTCGGCGCCAAGAAGGCCCGCGCTGTGGCGGCACCGTTCCTGGCCGAGCTGCGTGAAGCGGTGGGCCTGCGTTCGTTCGTCAACCAGGCGGCGGCGGCGGTCGCCACCAAGAAAAAAGCAGCGAAGGCTGCACGGTTTGTGAGCTTCCGTGAAGACGATGGCAGCTTCCGCTTCCGCCTGTTGGCGCCTAACGGTGAACAGCTTCTGGTTTCGCGCAAATTTTCTGATGGTAAGTTGGCAGGCGCTGCAACTAAAGATCTTCAGTCGGGTAAGGCACTGGATATTCGCGAAGAAGGAACCACCTTCAGCGTCTGGCTGGAAGGCTACTGCATCGCAGATGGGCCTTTCTTCGAAGAGATTTCATCTCGCGATGCCGCCATCGCCGCTTTGCGCGCTGCGTTAACCCCAATCGAGGATTAACCCGACCAAGGGTTGATTGCCATTATCCAGGGCCGTCGTTACAGTGTCGGCCCGTTTTTGTTGCCTTGCTAACGAAATTATGACGCCCCTAGAACGATATCAAGCTGATCTGAAACGCCCCGAGTTCTTCCACGACGCGGCCCAGGAAAATGCCGTGCGTCATTTGCAGCGCCTGTACGAGGACCTCGTGGCCGCGTCGCAAAGCAAGCCCGGGATGTTCAGCAAGCTGTTTGGCAAGAAAGACCACACGCCGGTCAAGGGCCTGTATTTCTGGGGCGGCGTGGGCCGTGGCAAGACTTACCTGGTAGACACCTTCTTTGAAGCGCTGCCGTTCAAGGAAAAGGTGCGTACGCACTTCCACCGCTTCATGAAGCGCGTGCACGAAGAGATGAAGACCCTGCCGGGCGAGAAAAACCCGCTGACCATCATCGCCAAGCGTTTCTCCCAAGAGGCCCGGGTGATCTGCTTCGATGAATTCTTCGTCTCCGACATCACCGACGCCATGATCCTTGGCACGCTGATGGAAGAACTGTTCAAGAACGGTGTGACCCTGGTGGCCACGTCGAACATCGTGCCCGATGGCCTGTACAAGGATGGCCTGCAACGTGCGCGCTTCCTGCCGGCCATTGCGCTGATCAAGCAGAACACCGATATCGTCAACGTCGACAGCGGCGTCGACTACCGCTTGCGTCATCTGGAGCAAGCCGAGCTGTTCCACTTCCCGCTCAACGAAGCGGCGCACGAAAGCCTGAAGAAAAGCTTCCGTGCGCTGACGCCGGAATGCACGCAAGCGGTGGAAAACGACAAGCTGATGATCGAGAACCGCGAAATCATCGCGCTGCGCACCTGCGATGACGTGGCCTGGTTCGAGTTCCGCCAACTGTGCGATGGGCCACGCAGCCAGAACGATTACATCGAGCTGGGCAAGATCTTCCACGCCGTGATCTTGAGTGGTGTGGAACAGATGGGCGTGACCACCGACGATATCGCCCGACGGTTCATCAACATGGTCGATGAGTTCTACGACCGTAACGTCAAGCTGATCATCTCGGCGGAAGTCGAACTCAAGGATCTCTATACCGGCGGCCGCTTGAATTTCGAATTCCAGCGCACCTTGAGTCGCCTGCTGGAAATGCAGTCCCACGAGTTCCTGTCGCGCGGCCACAAGCCTTAATCAATCTCCGGCTCAATGGAGATCTAATGTGGGAGCCGGGCTTGCCCGCGATGGGGGTGTATCAGCCAACTATAGGCTGGCTGATACACCCCCATCGCAGGCAAGCCTGCTCCCCACAATGGTTTGTGTTGGCCTGGAGTCAGGCGGCCTGCTGAAATTGCTGGCGATACTGGTTGGGCGACAACTCCGTGTGCTGCCTGAACAACCGCGCAAAGAAACTCGCATCGTCGTAACCCACCTCGTAGCTGATGGTCTTGATGCTCTTGCGGCTGCCCGAGAGCAGGCCCTTGGCGGTCTCGATGCGCAGGCGTTGCAGGTAATGCAGCGGCTTGTCACCGGTCGCGGTCTGGAAGCGGCGCATGAAGTTGCGGATGCTCATGCCGTGTTCCCGGGCGACGTCTTCAAAGCGGAATTTGTCGGCAAAGTGCTCTTCAAGCCAATGCTGGATCTGCAGGATGATCACGTCCTGATGCAGCTTTTGCCCGCCAAACCCGATCCGCCCCGGTGAATAGTTGCGCTGCACCTCATAGAGAATGTCGCGGGCCACCGCCTGGGCGATGTTGGCGCCGCAGAAGCGTTCGATCAGGTAGATATAAAGGTCGCAGGCCGACGTGGTGCCACCGGCGCAATACAGGTTATCGGCATCCGTGAGGTGCTTGTCCTGATTGAGCTGCACCTTGGGGAAACGCTCGCTGAAGGCATTGAAGAAGCGCCAGTAGGTGGTCGCCTCCTTGCCATCGAGCAGCCCGGCTTCGGCCAGCCAGAACACCCCGGTGGCCTCGCCGCAGAGTACGGCGCCGCGGGCGTGCTGTTCGCGCAGCCACGGCAGCACTTGCGGGTAGCGCGAGCACAGGGCATCGAAGTCGTCCCAGAAAGCTGGCAGCACAATGATGTCGGCGTCTTCGAGGCCGCCGTCCACCGGCATGATCACATCGCTGAAGCTGCGCACGGACTGGCCGTCGGGGCTGACCAGGCGCGTTTCGAACCCTGGGGTCAGGCCCAGGCCTTGCTGTTTGCCATGGCGCAGGCTGGCGAGATGGAAGAAATCCTTGGCTTGCATGAGGGTTGAAGCGAATACCCGATCAATGGCCAAAATGCTGACGCGCCGCAACGGCGTGGAGATTTGGTTAGACATAATTTCATTTATTCTTATAGGGGAAAGTGGTCACCAGACGGCTGGATCGTCTTATTTTTTGTCGCATGTGTCCAGTGTCCCGTGACGCCTTCGGGGCATAGGCTCTGTGGGCTCGTCCTTGTCCGACAATCCACGCAGGTGACCCATGATCCCCAGAACCTTGTTCAGCTCGGAGCACGAACTCTTCCGTGAGAGCGTGCGCACCTTTCTCGAAAAGCACGCCGTGCCCTTCCATGGGCAATGGGAAAAGCAGGGCTATATCGAACGTAACCTGTGGAACCAGGCGGGGGAGGCGGGCATGTTGTGTTCCCACCTGCCAGAGGAATATGGCGGGCTGGGCGCGGATTTTCTCTACAGCGCGGTGGTGATCGAAGAAGTCAGCCGCCTGGGTTTGACCGGCATCGGCTTTTCCCTGCACTCGGATATCGTCGCGCCTTACATCCTGCATTACGGCAGTGAAGCACTGAAGCACAAGTACCTGCCCAAGTTGATCTCCGGGGAGATGGTCACGGCCATTGCCATGACCGAGCCGGGCGCCGGTTCTGACCTGCAAGGGGTCAAGACCAGCGCAGTGCTGGACGGCGATGAGTATGTGATCAACGGCTCCAAGACCTTTATCACCAACGGCTACCTGGCTGATCTGGTGATTGTCGTCGCCAAGACCGACCCCAAGGCGGGCGCCAAGGGCACCAGCCTGTTCCTGGTGGAAGCCGACACGCCGGGCTTCGACAAGGGCAAGCGCCTGGAGAAGGTCGGCATGAAGGCGCAGGACACCTCGGAGCTGTTCTTCCAGGATGTACGCGTGCCCAAGGAAAATCTGCTGGGCCAGGCGGGCATGGGCTTTGCCTACCTGATGCAGGAACTGCCACAAGAACGCCTGACCGTGGCGATTGGCGCGCTGTCTTCAGCCGAAGCGGCGTTGCAATGGACCCTCGAGTACACGCGAGAGCGCAAGGCGTTCGGCAAGGCGATTGCCGATTTCCAGAACACCCGGTTCAAGCTGGCGGAGATGGCGACCGAGATTCAGATTGGCCGCGTGTTTGTCGATCAGTGCATGGCCTTGCATCTGGAAGGCAAGCTGGACGTGCCCACAGCGGCGATGGCCAAGTACTGGGCCACGGACCTGCAATGCAAGGTGCTTGATGAGTGCGTGCAGTTGCATGGCGGCTACGGCTTCATGTGGGAATACCCGATTGCCCGGGCCTGGGCGGATGCGCGGGTGCAGCGCATTTATGCGGGGACCAATGAGATCATGAAAGAGATCATTGCGCGGGCGCTTTGATTGTTAGGTGCTCTTGATTGATCGTTCCCACGCTCCGCGTGGGAACGCCTCATGTGACGCTCCGCGTCACGACTCTGAAAGCGGACGCAGAGCGTCCGAGGCGGCATTCCCACGCGGAGCGTGGGAACGATCAGTGCGGATCAATCAAGGTGCTGGATTCGGATGATCCTTCTGAATCGCCTCAATCCCTTCAAGCACCTCTTTCGACAATTTCAGTTCGGCACTGGCGATGTTGCTGTCCAGTTGTTCCAGTGATGTGGCCCCAATGATATTGCTGGTCACAAACGGCTGCTGTGTCACAAACGCCAGCGCCATCTGCGCCGGGTCCAGGCCATGTTCCCGCGCAAGAGCCACATACCGGCTGCACGCCGCTTCCGATTGCGGGTTGAAGTAGCGGCTGAAGCGGCTGTACTCGGTCAGGCGCGCCTTGGCCGGGCGAGCGCCATTTTCGTACTTGCCACTGAGCATGCCGAACGCCAAAGGCGAATAAGCCAACAAGCCGCACTGTTCACGAATGGCAACCTCCGCCAGGCCCACTTCAAAGCTGCGGTTGAGCAGGTTGTAGGGGTTCTGGATCGACACGGCGCGCGGCCAACCGCGGGCTTCGGCCAGGGCGAGGAATTTCATGGCGCCCCACGGCGTTTCGTTGGACAGGCCAATGTGGCGGATCTTGCCGGCCTTTACCTGTTCATCCAGGGCTTCGAGCGTTTCCTCCAGTGGGGTGAGGTCGTCTTCGTCCTTGTGCTTGTAGCTCAACTGGCCGAAGAAGTTGGTGCTGCGCTCCGGCCAATGCAGTTGGTAGAGGTCGATCCACTCGGTCTGCAGGCGCTTGAGGCTGGCGTCCAGGGCTGCGGCGATGTGCTTGCGGTTGTGGCGCAGGTGGCCATCGCGGATATAGTCGATGGTGTTGCCGGGGCCGGCGATCTTGCTGGCGAGAATCCAGTCGGCGCGGTCGCCACGGCTTTTGAAGTAGTTGCCGATGTAGCGCTCGGTGGTGGCGTAGGTGTCGGCCTTGGGCGGCACCGGGTACATTTCTGCGGTGTCGAGGAAGTTGATCCCCGCGGCCTTGGCCCTTTCGATCTGCGCGAAGGCCTCTGCCTCGCTGTTCTGCTCGCCCCAGGTCATGGTGCCCAACGCGATCGCGCTGACATTCAGATCGGTGCGGCCCAGCTGTCGGTAATCCATCGGGTACTCCTTCGGGGTAAAACAATCATAAAAGCAGGTTGAATTTTTTTTCGCAATCTGCATAATTGCCCACCTCTTTCTGCAGTGGAAGTGATGCGCCGCCTGCCGAAGAATCTTGCCGTTGAACGGACGCGCCGACCCGAGCCCCCGATAGCGTCTGTATCCGGCTGCCTTTGACCTTGTCAAAGTACGCACTATTCAGTAAGATCCGCCGTCTAAATTTACAGGCGGCCCCTGAGGCTATTAAAGAATGACAACTTTTACTGCAAAACCGGAAACAGTTCAGCGCGACTGGTTTGTCGTCGACGCCGCTGGTCAGACCCTGGGTCGTCTGGCCACTGAAGTCGCCAGCCGTCTGCGTGGCAAGCACAAGCCTGAATACACCCCGCACGTTGATACCGGCGACTACATCGTCATCATCAATGCTGAGCAGGTTCGTGTAACCGGCAACAAAGCAAGCGACAAAATGTACTACCGTCACTCCGGTTTCCCAGGCGGTATCAAGTCTTCCAACTTCGAAGGCCTGATTGCCAAGAAGCCTGAAGCCCCGATCGAAATCGCGGTCAAAGGCATGCTGCCTAAGGGCCCACTGGGTCGCGATATGTTTCGCAAGCTGAAAGTCTATGCGGGCGCTGTACACCCTCATGCTGCTCAGCAGCCCCAAGAACTGAAGTTTTAACGGAATAGTTCATTATGTCGGCGACTCAAAATTACGGCACTGGCCGTCGCAAAACCGCAACCGCACGCGTTTTCCTGCGTCCGGGCACTGGTAACATCTCGATCAACAACCGCTCCCTGGACAACTTCTTCGGCCGCGAAACTGCCCGCATGGTAGTTCGTCAGCCGCTGGAATTGACCGAGACCGTTGAAAAGTTCGACATCTACGTCACCGTTATCGGTGGCGGTGTAAGTGGTCAAGCTGGCGCAATCCGCCACGGTATCACTCGCGCTCTGATGCAGTACGACGAAACCCTGCGTGGCGCTCTGCGCAAAGCTGGCTTCGTGACTCGCGATGCTCGTGAAGTTGAACGTAAGAAAGTCGGTCTGCGTAAAGCGCGTAAGCGTCCGCAGTACTCGAAGCGTTAATTCGCTTTACGTTCCACAAAAACGCCCAGCCTCCTCACGGAGCTGGGCGTTTTTTATTGCCTGCGATTTATGCACATTTTTCGCCGTGACAACTTGCCACATCCGTAGACCCCCTATACTACAAGGCCTGGAGACGGAGCCCCGGGCAATTCCCTTGTCATACGTGGGGCTTTTCATTACCATCCGTCAAAATTTTTATAAGTAAAGATTCAACACTTAGTAGACGCCTGATTTAACAGGCCAAAAAGCTGATGGGAGAGGACTGAATGAGCAATGACGGCGTGAATGCAGGCCGGCGTCGCTTCTTGGTAGCAGCCACATCCGTGGTGGGTGCTGCAGGAGCGGTGGGGGCTGCGGTCCCGTTCGTGGGGTCATGGTTTCCCAGTGCCAAGGCGAAAGCCGCAGGTGCACCGGTGAAGGTGAATGTCAGCAAGATCGAGCCAGGCCAGCAGATGATTGCTGAGTGGCGCGGCCAGCCGGTTTTCATTGTTCGTCGTACCGAGGAAATCCTGGGGAATCTGAAGAAGATCGAAGGCCAGCTGTCTGACCCGACATCCGAAAAGTCCGACCAGCCCGCCTACGCCAAGAACGAAGCACGTTCGATCAAGCCAGAGATTCTGCTGCTGGTTGGTCTTTGTACCCATCTGGGTTGCTCACCTACCTTCCGCCCGGAAGTGGCGCCTGTCGACTTGGGTAAAGACTGGGTCGGCGGTTATTTCTGCCCGTGCCACGGTTCCCACTATGACCTCGCCGGCCGCGTCTACAAATCCCAGCCCGCGCCCCTGAACCTGCCGGTTCCTCCTCACAATTACGAATCTGACGACATCATTGTCATTGGCCTCGACAAGGAGAACGCGTGATGAGCAAGTTCATGGATTGGGTGGATGCGCGCTTCCCCGCCACTAAAATGTGGGAAGACCATCTCAGCAAATATTACGCGCCGAAAAACTTCAACTTCTTCTACTTCTTCGGCTCCCTGGCGCTGTTGGTGCTGGTCAACCAGATCGTCACTGGCGTGTGGTTGACGATGAGCTACACGCCGTCGGCGGAAGAGGCGTTTGCCTCTGTCGAATACATCATGCGTGATGTCGAGTACGGCTCGATCCTGCGCCTGTTGCACTCCACCGGTGCGTCGGCGTTCTTTATCGTCGTCTACCTGCACATGTTCCGCGGCCTGCTCTACGGCTCGTACCAGAAGCCCCGTGAGCTGGTGTGGGTCTTCGGCATGTTGATCTATCTGGCACTGATGGCCGAAGCCTTTATGGGCTACCTGCTACCTTGGGGCCAGATGTCGTACTGGGGCGCCCAGGTGATCATCTCGCTGTTCGGCGCAATCCCGGTGATCGGCAACGACCTGACCCAGTGGATTCGTGGTGACTACCTGATCTCCGGCATTACCCTGAACCGCTTCTTCGCCCTGCACGTGGTTGCCTTGCCGATCGTGATCCTGGGCCTGGTGGTCTTGCATATCCTGGCGCTGCACGAAGTGGGTTCCAACAACCCGGATGGCGTGGACATCAAGAAGCACAAGGACGAGAACGGCATCCCGCTGGATGGCATTCCGTTCCACCCGTACTACACCGTAAAAGACATTGTCGGCGTGGTCGTGTTCCTGTTTGTGTTCTGCTCGATCGTGTTCTTTTTCCCGGAGATGGGTGGTTATTTCCTGGAGAAGCCTAACTTCGAACAAGCTAACGCCTTCAAGACACCTGAGCACATTGCCCCGGTCTGGTACTTCACGCCGTTCTACGCGATCTTGCGCGCGATCCCCGACAAACTCATGGGCGTGATCGCCATGGGCGCGGCCATCGCGGTGCTGTTCGTGCTGCCGTGGCTCGATCGTAGCCCGGTCAAGTCAATGCGCTACAAAGGCTGGCTGAGCAAGATCTGGCTGTGGGTGTTCTGCATTTCGTTCGTGATCCTGGGTGTGTTGGGTGTATTGGCGCCCACCCCTGAACGGACCTTGCTGTCGCAGGTCTGCACCTTCCTGTACTTCGCCTACTTCATTCTGATGCCGTTCTATACCCGGCTCGAGAAGACCAAACCGGTTCCGGAAAGGGTGACTGGCTGATGAAAAAATTACTCGTTGCATTCGTGCTTGCGGCACTGCCGCTACTGTCCTTCGCTGCCGAACATGGTGCGCAGCTGGAAAAAGTCGATATCGATGTGTCTGACAAAGCCGCCATGCAGGATGGGCTGCGTACATTCACCAACTACTGCATGGGTTGCCACAGCGCCAAGTTCCAACGGTACGAGCGCGTTGCCGATGACCTGGGCATTCCCCATGAAGTAATGCTCAGCCACGCGGTGTTCACAGGCGCCAAGATCGGCGACCACATGAACATCGGCATGCAACCGGCCGACGCCAAGACCTGGTTCGGCGCCGCACCGCCCGACCTTACCCTGGTGGCCCGTGTACGCGGTACCGACTGGCTCTACGGTTACCTCAAGTCCTTCTACGAAGACCCTGCACGCCCCTATGGCGTGAACAACAAAGTCTTCCCGAACGTCGGCATGCCGAACGTTCTGGTCGGCCTGCAGGGGCGCCAAGTGGTAGGATGCAAGCAGGTTCAGGTCGTTGAAGACGGCAAGAAGCAATATGATCCGTTGACCGGCACGCCGCTGACCCATGAAGCGTGCGATCAACTGACCATCGTGCCCAAGACCGGTACGCTGAACGAAGAGCAGTTCGACGAGAAGGTCAAGAACCTGGTGACCTTCCTGGCCTACTCGGCCAACCCGGTCAAACTGCAGCATCAGCGCATCGGTACCTACGTCTTGCTGTACCTGGCTTTCTTCTTCGTATTCGCTTATTTGCTCAAGCGTGAATACTGGAAGGATGTGCATTGATCCAACCGTAAGCAATTGCTGTTAATCTTGCGCGCCCAGCGGCATCTCTGAACACGTAGCGTCGGTTTGAACCGGACGTTACAGGGATGCTTTCTGGGCGCGCTCGTTTTTGAGCTTTCGATAATTTCAACAAGCGAGGAGGACCGCCATGGGCGTGACCAACCGGTTGGCCTGTTACTCCGACCCCGCCGACCACTATTCCCACCGAGTACGCATCGTGCTCGCAGAGAAGGGTGTCAGCGCCGAGATCATCAGTGTGGAGGCGGGCCGTCAGCCGCCGAAGCTGATCGAAGTGAACCCTTACGGCAGCTTGCCCACCCTGGTCGATCGTGACCTGGCGTTGTGGGAGTCGACCGTGGTGATGGAATACTTGGATGAGCGTTACCCTCATCCGCCTTTGCTGCCGGTGTACCCGGTGGCGCGTGCCAACAGCCGCCTGCTGATCCATCGGATCCAGCGTGACTGGTGCGGGTTGGTGGATGTGATCCTGGATTCGCGTTCCAAAGAAGCCGCTCGTGTGCAGGCGCGCAAGGAATTGCGCGAGAGCCTCACCGGCGTTTCGCCGTTGTTCGCCGATAAACCTTTTTTCCTCAGTGAGGAACAAAGCTTGGTGGATTGCTGCCTATTACCCATACTCTGGCGCTTGCCGATTCTGGGCATTGAACTGCCACGGCCGGCCAAGCCGTTGCTTGATTACATGGAGCGCCAGTTTGCGCGTGAGGCTTTCCAGGCAAGTCTGTCTGGTGCCGAACGTGATATGCGCTAAGGCTTAAGGAGCCGTTGATGAACTCCAGTCGACCTTACCTGGTCCGCGCGCTCTATGAGTGGATTGTGGACAACGATTGCACCCCGCACATGCTGGTCAATTCCGAATTTCCTGCGGTTCAGGTACCCCAGGGTTTTGCCAGTGACGGACAGATTGTGCTGAACGTATCGCCCAGTGCCGTGCGCCACCTGCACATGGACAACGAAGCGGTGAGCTTCGAAGGGCGTTTCGGCGGTGTGCCCCATACGCTGTTCGTGCCCATCGGTGCCATCCTCGGGATCTACGCCCGGGAAAATGGCCAGGGCATGGTGTTCGATCTGGAGTCGCCTTTGGAGGATGACGAAACGATCGAAGGCGAAGACGGTGATGATGTACCGCCACCGGATACCGAGCCGCCGCGCCCTAGCGGTCGGCCAAGCTTGAAAGTGGTGAAGTAGGCGGATTTCGCTTACAGATCCATCTGAAAAATGCCCCGACGTCGGTCGGGGCATTTTTTTTGCGTGAAGGATATGGATGAAAGTCGCGCCAGAACGGTGATCGTACAACCACCATGGGCTATGATGCGGTCTTTAGTTCGTCGAGAAAGATGGTTCATCATGGAAAACGCCAACGCCGCCCCACGTCTTCCCCGCAAGCGCCGCAGCCTTGCCCAGGAATTGGTCACGGTGTTGTCCGAGCAGATCCGCGATGGCCAGCTCAAACGCGGCGACAAGCTGCCGACCGAGTCGGCGATCATGGACGCCCATGGCGTCAGCCGGACGGTGGTGCGTGAAGCCATCTCGCGCCTGCAAGCGGCGGGGCAGGTCGAGACTCGCCACGGTATCGGCACCTTCGTGCTGGACACGCCAAGCCCCAGCGGTTTTCGCATAGACCCGGCCACCGTGGTGACCTTGCGCGATGTGCTGGCGATTCTGGAGCTGCGTATCAGCCTGGAAGTGGAGTCTGCGGGCCTCGCGGCGCTGCGTCGCAGCGAGGAGCAACTGGCGGCCATGCGTGCGGCCCTCGATGCCTTGAATGAGAGTGCGGCCCACGCCGGCGATGCGGTGGCGTCGGACTTTGCCTTCCACCTGGAAATTGCACTGTCTACCGGCAACCGCTACTTCACCGACATCATGACCCACCTGGGCACCAGCATCATTCCGCGTACCCGCCTGAATTCGGCGCGCCTGGCCCATGATGATCAACAGCACTACATGAGCCGCTTGAGCCGCGAACACGAAGAGATCTACGAGGCGATAGCCCGCCAGGATTCGGATGCGGCGCGGGCTGCGATGCGCTTGCATTTGACCAACAGTCGCGAACGACTGCGCCATGCCCATGAAGAGGCAGAGGCGCAGCGGGTCTGATCGTTCCCACGCTCTGCGTGGTAACGCCTCTATGGACGCTCCGCGTCCCGATGCGCGTGAACTTCTCAAGCCCTCGCAGGGTGACGCGGAGCGTCATAGGCTGTATTCCCACGCAGAGCGTGGGAACGATCATGCCAGCCGTTAGTTGACGGGTTGGTTTGGCTTGTAGTCTTTAAGCCGCAAGTACGTACTCCACCCCCACCAATCATTGGTCCAGTGCTTGTCGTTCAAATCGTTGACGTCCTTGCGCCGCAGCACCTTGTCCCCCTCCATCTTGAACAGCGGCGAGAAGTTATTCGCCGGGTTTTGCGCGGCGTTCAGGTCGGGCACATACAGCGGTGCCTTGAACTCAGCCGGGGAGGGCGCGATACCGCTGATGAAGGTTTCGAAGATTTCATCTGCCGAGGCCTGTACCGCCCGTTTGACCTGCACGCGATTGTCGGCGTCGATGCTGTCGAAGTAGAGCTTGTCGCCGTAGGCATGCCACTGAGCGCCCATGGCATTGCGCACCTTGAGCCCGAATTTGCTGTCTTCATCGTGCATGAAGCGGCTGATCAGCGAGCCGAGTTCTCCAGGCGTCACGACCGCTGCCAGTTGTTTGCGCGGTACCCGCAGGTGGCCGGCGGAAAACAGGTCGGTCAAAAAATGATCGGCAAAGCTGTTCATGGCGTAGGCCAATTCCAGGGCCTGGTCGGTGCCGGTCTGATGGGCCACTACTGCCTGTTGCAAGGCTGCCGTATGGCCGGCCAAGTAGGCGGACAGGGCCCATTCACCGAAGTGGTCGGCGTTGTCCGCTGCCAGCTTCAGGTAGCGGCCCAGCGGCACGAGGGCCGAAACAGCACTGCCCCCACCGGTAATACGGTTCCACTCCTCCGACAACGTATCTCCCAAGGCGTCATAGGCTTCATGAGGCTGTTTGCCGTCCTTGATCGCCTGGTTGACGGCGTTGATCTCCTTTTGCATCACCGCCAGGATCTTCTGCGCTTCTTCCCGTGAAGCAGGCAACACGGCAAGAGAATTGAAGGCCGCGGTGAAGCGTTGCACGCGCTCGGCCGGAGAATTGCCCTCGCTGATCGGTTGGCCGGGGATGCCATAGAAGTCGCCGCCCAGGGCGATCACTTGGCCATAGGTCAGCGCAAGCCCGTTGGGCAGGTGCAGTTCGACTTGGCGCGCAGGAATGGCCGGGGCGTCCTTGACGAAGCGAAGCAGGGTGTCATCGCCGATGGCGGTGTGTTCACCGCCTTCGAAGCGCAGGGTAGGTGGTGTTTTTTCGGGTGCTGCGAGTTCAAGACCTGACATGTTAGCTCCTTGCTATGTCGTAGGAATCTTCCGTGATAACTGTATATGCATACAGCTTTCTGAATCATAGGTGAGAAATTTCCTACGTCAAGAGCCGCGTCTTAAGCCTTCGCGGGATTACGCCGGATGAATTGCAGTTGACGAATCTATTTATAGTTGTACGATGACGTACGACATCATCAAAACCAACAACAACCTTTCGTTAGAAAGTCTTCGCCCAGGGTGTTCGAATAATGAATCCACAAGAACTGAAGTCCATCCTCTCCCACGGTCTGCTGTCTTTCCCGGTGACCGATTTCAACGCCCAGGGTGATTTCCACCAGGCGGGTTACATCAAGCGCCTGGAATGGCTGGCCCCTTATGGCGCCAGCGCCTTGTTCGCCGCAGGTGGCACAGGTGAGTTTTTCTCTCTGGCGGCCAGCGAATATTCCCAAGTAGTGAAAACCGCCGTGGATACCTGTGCGTCCAGCGTGCCGATCCTGGCCGGTGTAGGCGGTGCCACCCGCCAGGCCATCGAGTATGCCCAAGAGGCCGAACGCCTCGGCGCCAAAGGTCTGTTGCTGCTGCCGCACTACCTCACCGAAGCCAGCCAGGACGGGGTTGCCGCCCACGTTGAAGCCGTGTGCAAGTCGGTCAAGATCGGCGTGGTGGTGTACAACCGCAATGTCTGCCGCCTGACCGCACCGCTGCTGGAGCGCCTGGCCGAGCGCTGCCCGAACCTGATCGGCTACAAGGATGGCCTGGGTGATATCGAGCTGATGGTGTCGATCCGCCGTCGCCTGGGCGACCGTTTCAGCTACCTCGGTGGCTTGCCGACCGCAGAGGTTTACGCCGCGGCCTACAAGGCCCTAGGCGTGCCGGTGTACTCCTCGGCGGTGTTCAACTTCATCCCCAAGACGGCGATGGATTTCTACCACGCCATTGCCCGCGAAGATCACGCCACCGTTGGCAAGATCATTGACGACTTCTTCCTGCCATACCTGGATATCCGTAACCGCAAGGCCGGTTACGCGGTGAGCATCGTCAAGGCCGGTGCGAAAATCGTCGGTTATGACGCAGGCCCGGTGCGCACGCCACTGACCGACCTGCTGCCGGAAGAGTACGAAGCCCTCGCCGCGCTGATCGACAAGCAAGGCGCGCAATAAATTATCCACAAGGCCGCTGAGCAATCAGCGGCCTTTTGCGTCAGGAGAAGATTCGTGTCCCAGGCAAAGCGTTTTGAGAACTACATCAATGGCGAATGGGTAACCGGCGCCGACTACTGCACCAACATCAACCCGTCGGATGTGTCCGACGCCATTGGCGAATACGCCAAAGCCGACGTGGCCCAAGTCAACGCGGCCATCGACGCTGCCCGCGCCGCGTTCCCGGCGTGGTCCACCTCCGGTATCCAGGCGCGTCACGATGCGCTGGATAAAGTCGGCAGCGAGATCCTCGCCCGTCGTGAAGAACTCGGCACCCTGCTGGCCCGGGAAGAGGGCAAGACCCTGCCCGAAGCCATTGGCGAGGTGACCCGCGCCGGCAATATCTTCAAATTCTTCGCCGGTGAATGCTTGCGCCTGTCGGGCGATTACGTGCCGTCGGTGCGCCCGGGCGTCAACGTTGAAGTGACCCGCGAAGCCCTCGGTGTGGTGGGTCTGATCACCCCGTGGAACTTCCCGATCGCCATCCCCGCGTGGAAAATCGCCCCGGCCCTGGCCTACGGCAACTGCGTGGTGATCAAGCCTGCCGAGCTGGTGCCGGGCTGCGCCTGGGCCTTGGCCGAAATCATCTCCCGCGCCGGTTTCCCCGCCGGTGTGTTCAACCTGGTGATGGGCAGTGGCCGTGTGGTCGGCGACGTGTTGGTCAACAGCCCGAAAGTCGATGGCATCAGTTTCACCGGGTCGGTGGGCGTTGGGCGTCAGATCGCGGTCAGTTGTGTATCGCGCCAGGCCAAGGTGCAGTTGGAGATGGGTGGCAAGAACCCGCAAATCATTCTCGACGATGCCGACCTCAAGCAGGCTGTCGAGCTGTCGGTACAGAGTGCGTTCTACTCTACCGGCCAGCGTTGCACGGCCTCGAGCCGCTTGATTGTCACCGCGGGGATCCACGACCAGTTTGTCGCCGCCATGGCCGAGCGCATGAAGTCGATCAAGGTGGGCCACGCTTTGAATAGCGGCACCGACATTGGCCCGGTGGTATCCCAGGCCCAGTTGGATCAGGACCTGAAATACATCGACATCGGCCAGAGCGAAGGTGCCCGGCTGGTGAGTGGGGGCGGCCTGGTGACCTGCGACACCGAAGGCTATTACCTGGCGCCCACACTGTTTGCCGACAGTGAAGCGGGCATGCGCATCAGCCGTGAAGAGATCTTCGGCCCGGTGGCCAACGTGGTGCGCGTGGCGGACTACGAGGCGGCGCTGGCCATGGCCAATGACACCGAGTTCGGCTTGTCGGCCGGTATTGCCACCACCTCGCTCAAATATGCCAACCACTTCAAGCGCCACTCCCAGGCCGGGATGGTGATGGTCAACCTGCCGACGGCAGGGGTGGATTACCACGTTCCATTTGGTGGCCGTAAGGGTTCATCCTACGGTTCGCGTGAGCAGGGTCGCTATGCGCAAGAGTTCTACACCGTGGTGAAAACCAGCTACATCGGTTCGTAACACGCAGCACCCTCTCTGTAGGAGCGAGCTTGCTCGCGAAAAACTCAAATTCACCGCGTGCATCCTGAATGCCCGCGTAATCGTTGAAGTTCTTCGCGAGCAAGCTCGCTCCTACAGGGAGGCGCAACCAGGCAATACAAAATCATTACCCGCAAAAAAAATAATTAGTGGGAGTACTTCTACATGCAAGCGACCAAGCCGACCCACGTCCGCTATTTGATCCTGCTCATGCTGTTCCTGGTGACCACGATCAACTACGCCGACCGGGCCACCATCGCTATCGCCGGCTCCAGCCTGCAAAAAGACCTCGGTATCGACGCGGTCACCCTCGGTTATATCTTCTCTGCATTCGGTTGGGCCTACGTGGCCGGACAAATTCCCGGTGGCTGGCTGCTCGACCGTTTCGGCTCGAAAAAAGTCTATGCCCTGAGCATTTTCACTTGGTCGCTGTTCACCGTGCTGCAAGGCTATGTCGGTGAGTTTGGCGTCTCCACTGCGGTGGTCGCGCTGTTCATGCTGCGCTTCATGGTGGGCTTGGCCGAGGCGCCCTCGTTTCCGGGAAATGCCCGTATTGTTGCGGCGTGGTTTCCTACGGCTGAACGCGGCACTGCGTCGGCGATCTTCAACTCGGCCCAGTACTTCGCCACGGTGTTGTTCGCGCCGTTGATGGGCTGGATCGTCTATCGCTTCGGCTGGCAGCACGTGTTTATCGTGATGGGCGTGATCGGCATTGTTTTCTCGCTGATCTGGCTGAAAGTTATCCACAGCCCGCGCCAGCATCCGATGATCAACGAAGCCGAGTTCAATCACATCGCCGCCAATGGCGCGATGGTCGATATGGATCAGGACAAGGGCAAGGGTAAGAAAACCGACGGGCCGAAGTGGGATTACATCCGCCAGCTCCTGACCAACCGCATGATGCTCGGCGTCTACCTGGGCCAGTACTGCATCAACGGCATCACCTACTTCTTCCTGACCTGGTTTCCGGTGTACCTGGTGCAGGAGCGTGGCATGACCATCCTCAAGGCCGGCTTCATTGCCTCGTTACCGGCGATCTGCGGCTTTATCGGCGGAGTGCTCGGCGGGGTGATTTCCGACTACCTGCTGCGCAAAGGCCATTCGCTGACCTTCGCACGCAAGGCGCCGATCATCGGTGGCCTGCTGATTTCCAGCAGCATCGTGGCGTGCAATTACGTAGACATCGAATGGATGGTGGTGGGCTTCATGGCCTTGGCCTTCTTCGGCAAAGGCGTGGGCGCATTGGGTTGGGCGGTGGTATCCGACACCTCACCGAAACAAATCGCCGGCCTCAGTGGCGGCTTGTTCAACACCTTCGGTAACCTGGCCTCGATCACCACGCCGATTGTGATTGGCTACATCATCAGCACCACCGGCTCGTTCAAATGGGCGCTGGTCTTCGTGGGCGCCAACGCGCTGGTGGCGGTGTTCAGTTACTTGGTGATTGTCGGCCCGATCAAGCGCGTGGTGCTCAAGGAGCCGCCTACCCAGGGCCCAGAGTTGACCAACCTTTCTCAAGCGCATTCCTGAGGTTCGTGTGATGCAGTTGATTGAACATGCCGACTCGCCGCGCTCGATCCGTTTGCACGAGCGCGACAATGTGGTGATCGTGGTGAACGATCAAGGGGTACCCGCCGGTACCGAGTTTCCCGACGGCCTGGTCACCGTGGATTTCATCCCGCAGAGCCACAAGGTGACGCTGGAAGACATCCCCGAGGGCGGCCAGATTATTCGCTACGGCCAGACCATCGGTTATGCCCTGGCGCCGATTCCGCGTGGCAGTTGGGTGCAGGAGGACCAGTTGCGCATGCCCACCGCACCGCCGCTGGACAGCTTGCCGCTGTCCACCGAGGTGCCTGAAACCCAGACGCCCCTGGAGGGGTTTACCTTCGAGGGCTATCGCAATGCGGACGGCACCGTGGGCACGCGCAACATCCTCGGCATTACCACCACCGTGCAATGCGTTACCGGCGTGCTGGACCATGCGGTCAAGCGCATCAAGGACGAGTTGCTGCCCCAGTACCCGCATGTCGATGACGTGGTGGCGCTGACCCACAGCTACGGCTGCGGCGTGGCGATTACGGCGACGGATGCCTACATCCCCATCCGCACCGTGCGCAACCTGGCGCGCAACCCCAACCTGGGCGGCGAAGCCTTGGTGATCAGCCTGGGCTGTGAAAAGCTCCAGGCCGGCCAGGTGATGCACGACAACGACAGCTCCGTGGACCTGAGCGAGCCGTGGCTGTATCGCTTGCAGGATTCCAGCCATGGCTTTACCGAAATGATCGAGCAGATCATGGCCCTGGCCGACGTGCGCTTGAAGAAACTCAACCAGCGTCGCCGCGAAACCGTGCCGGCCTCCGAGTTGATCCTGGGCATGCAGTGCGGCGGCAGCGATGCGTTCTCCGGCATCACCGCCAACCCGGCGCTGGGGTATGCCTCGGACCTGTTACTGCGCGCCGGCGCGACGGTGATGTTTTCCGAAGTGACTGAAGTGCGCGATGCGATTTACCTGCTGACCTCACGCGCGAAGAACCCGGACGTTGCCCGCGAGCTGGTCCGGGAAATGGACTGGTATGACCGTTACCTGGCCAAGGGTGAGGCAGACCGCAGCGCCAATACCACGCCGGGTAACAAGAAGGGCGGGCTGTCGAATATTGTCGAGAAGTCGTTGGGTTCCATCGTCAAATCCGGCAGCAGTGCCATCAGCGGCGTACTTGGCCCTGGCGAGCGCTTCAAGGAAAAGGGCCTGATCTTCTGCGCCACACCGGCCAGTGATTTTGTCTGCGGCACCTTGCAACTGGCAGCGGGGATGAACCTGCACGTGTTCACCACCGGGCGCGGCACGCCGTATGGGCTGGCGATGGCGCCGGTGGTGAAGGTCTCCACCCGCACCGAGCTTGCCCAGCGTTGGCCGGACCTGATCGATATCGACGCCGGGCGCATTGCGACGGGGCGTGCGAGTATCGAGGAGCTGGGTTGGGAGCTATTCCACTTCTATCTGGATGTGGCCAGCGGCAAGAAGCAGACCTGGGCAGAGCGGCATAAGCTGCATAACGACATCACGCTGTTCAACCCGGCGCCGATTACCTGAGACCAGGCGCTAACCCTGTAGGAGCGAGCTTGCTCGCGAAAGACGCCAACGATAACGCGTGTTAACTGAATGAACGCGGCGCCTGGGAGTTTCTCGCGAGCAAGCTCGCTCCTACGACGGCAAGCCAGCTCCCACATTTGAATGGCGTTGCCCACACGAACCCGCTCGTACTGGCTTATCATTAGCCAACTAACGACGCCCACCAAGGTTCTCCCCGGCATGCTGGCAATCTTCCTCACCACCCTCACCATCACCGCGCCGGTGTTTGCCATGCTGTTCCTGGGCGTGTTTCTAAAGCGCATCAATTGGATCAACGACAACTTTATCCACACCGCATCGTCCCTGGTGTTCAACGTGGCCATGCCGGCGCTGCTGTTCCTTGGCATTCTGCATGCCGACCTGCACTCGGCGCTCAAGCCGGGCCTGCTCATCTACTTCTGCGTCGCCACCCTGGTGAGCTTTGCCGTGGCCTGGGGTTGGGCGATCTTTCGCTGCAAGCGCGAAGACCGAGGCATCTACGCCCAAGGCGCGTTTCGTGGCAATAACGGGGTCATCGGCCTGGCACTGGCGGCCAGTATGTACGGCGATTACGGCATATCCCTGGGCGCGATCCTCGCCGCGCTGGTGATCCTCTTTTACAACACGCTGTCGACCATTGTGCTGGCGGTCTATAGCCCGGTGATCAAGTCCGACCCGTGGAGCATCTTCAAAAGCGTATTGGCCAACCCGCTGATTATCAGCGTGATCGTCGCTACGCCGTTCGCGTACTTCCAGATCGGCGTGCCCGGTTGGCTTGAGAAATCCTTGCAGTACCTGTCCGATACCACGCTGCCGCTGGCGCTGATTTGCATCGGTGGCACCTTGTCCATGGCCGCGCTGCGCAAGAGCGGCAACATGGCGTTGAGCGCGAGCCTGATGAAGATGATCTGGCTACCGGTGATCGCCACCCTGGGCGCGTGGTTGCTGGGGTTCCGAGGGCCGGAGTTGGGGATTCTGTTTCTGTATTTCGGCGCGCCGACCGCCGCCGCAAGCTTTGTGATGGCCCGGGCGGCGCAGGGTAATCATGAGCTGGCGGCCGCGATTATCGTGATCACCACGCTGATGGCGGCGGTGACCACGAATATCGGGATTTTTGTGTTGCAGGCGGGGGGGTGGATCTGAAATCGGCGGGCAGCTTGAGGCCCCATCGCAGCGATGCGGCGACCCGACAAGCCAGCTCCCACATGTGGACGTGTGAATACCCTCAAGTGTGGGGGCTGGCTTGCCTGCGATAGCTACAGGACAGTCACTGCTGATCGGCCTGATACGCCTCAATCACTTCCTGCGCCGCCCGAAACGCATCAATCGCCGCCGGCACCCCTGCATACACCGCGCAATGCAGCAGCGCTTCGCGGATCTCCTCCACCGTACAGCCATTATTCAGCGCACCGCGCACATGGCCCTTGAGTTCCTGCGGGCACTTGAGGGCGGTGAGGGCGGCGAGGGTGATCAGGCTGCGGGTCTTGAGCGGTAACCCTTCGCGGTTCCAGACGCTGCCCCACGCGTGCTCATTGACGAAGTCCTGCAGCGGTTGGGTGAACGCCGTGGCATTACCCAAGGCGCGGTCGACGAACGCATCGCCCATGACCTGGCGACGTACTTCAACCCCGGGTTTTTTCTGTTCGGTCATTGCGATTCCCTCTTGTGTTGGCGGTGCCAGGCGCGCAGTGAGGTGAACAACAGCAGAGCCCCTAACGCTGGCAGGACGTAATACAGCATCAATTGTTCAAGCTTGTTGGCCAGCGGCATGCCAGTGGTGAAGGCCATGACATGCAGCCCGTACGCCAGGTACAGCCCCAGCAGCACCAGCCCTTCGATACGTGTTACCCGATAGCCGGTATAGAACACCGGCAGGCACAGGATGATGGCGCCGAGCATCACCGGTAAATCGAAGTCCAGGGCGTTGGGCGAGACCGACAGCGGCGTCGGCGCCACCAGTGCGGTAAAGCCCAGCACGCCGAGCAGGTTGAACAGGTTGCTGCCGATCACGTTGCCCACGGCGATCTCCCGTTCGCCACGCAACGCGGCGATCAGCGATGTGGCAAGGCACGGCAGCGAGGTGCCGACGCCGATCAACGTGAGGCCGATGACGCGCTCCGACAATCCGAGATCGCCCGCTACATCCACCGCTGCGCCGAGCAACAAATGCCCGGCCAGCACCAGCACCAGCAAACCGCCGAGCATCAGCAGCACACTGCTCAGCCATGGCGCCTTCGCCACGGTGTCCAGAGTGCGCGGGCGGCGGGAATGACGCGTCTGGTAATGCAATACGCCAAGGTAGGCCACCAGCGCCACCAGCAGCACGGCGCCATCGAAGGGCGTCAGCATTTCGTTAGCCGCCAGGATAAATACCAGCAGGCCGGCGACGATCATCACCGGGATATCTACGCGCACCAGTTGCCGCGAGACCCGCAACGGAATGATCAGTGCGGACAGGCCCAGGGTCACGAGGATATTGAAGATACTACTGCCGATGACACTGCCCACGGCGATATCCGTGTTGCCGGCCAGCGTGGCCTGAAGGCTGACGGTCATCTGCGGCGCACTGCTGCCGAAGGCGACGATGCTCAAGCCGATGATCAGTGGCCGCACCTTGAGGCTCGCCGCCAGGCGTACCGCGGCGCGTACCAGGATTTCAGCGCCGATGATCAGCAAGATCAGGCCACCCACCAGTTCGAGCAGGCTCCAGGGTGAGAGGGCGTTCAATCCGAAAATGCTCAAGGCTGCCTCGATCAGTTGTTCAGGGCTTGCACGCGTACCCGTGCGGTACCGCTGCGCAGCATGCGCAGTTGCTCGGCAGCCTTGCGTGAAAGGTCGATCAGGCGGCCACGGGTATGCGGGCCGCGATCATTGATACGCACCACGACAGAACGGTTGTTGTCGAGGTTGGTCACCTTGACCTGCGTGCCGAAGGGCAGGCGCCGATGGGCGGCGGTCAAGGCGTTCTGGTTGAAAGGTTCACCGCTGGCGGTTTTCTTGCCATGGTGCTTGGCGCCGTAATAGGACGCGGTGCCGGTTTCGTCGTAGCCGTTGGGGTCGATGAGGCCGCTGGCGCAACCGGCCAGCAGGGAGGACAGGGCCAGGAGGCCGAGTAGACGCTTCATTTCAAGATGTCCCCGTTGGATCGTTCCCACGCTCTGCGTGGGAATGCAGCTGGTGACGCTACGCGTCACAAAAGCGGACGCGGAGCGTCCCGTGAGGCGTTCCCACGCAGAGCGTGGGAACGATCATGGATCAGCCTTCGAGCTTGCTTTTGAGCAGTTCGTTCACCTGTTGCGGGTTGGCTTTGCCCTTGGAGGCTTTCATCGCCTGGCCGACAAAGAAGCCGAACATCTTGCCGCGCTTGGCTTCGTCCGCGGCGCGGTATTGCTCGACCTGTTCGGCATTGGCCGCGAGCATTTCATCGAGCACGGCCGAGATCGCGCCGCTGTCGGTGACTTGCTTGAGGCCACGCTTCTCGATGATCTCGTCGGCATTGCCTTCACCGGCGGCCATCGCTTCGAACACGGTCTTGGCAATTTTGCCGGAGATGGTGTTGTCCTTGATGCGCAGCAGCATGCCACCCAGTTGTTCGGCGGTGACCGGCGCGTCGTCGATTTCCAGGCCCTGTTTGTTCAACAGGCTGCCCAGCTCGACCATCACCCAGTTGGCCGCCAGCTTGGCGTCGCCGGCAATGCTCACGACTTTTTCGAAGTAGTTGGCTTGTTCACGGCTGGAGGCCAATACGCTGGCATCGTAGACCGACAGGCCGAACTGCTCCTGGAAGCGCTCGCGTTTTTGCTGCGGCAGTTCCGGCAGGGTGGCGCGGATGTCATTGAGGAACGAATCCTCCAGCACCACCGGCAACAGGTCCGGGTCGGGGAAGTAACGGTAGTCGTTGGCTTCCTCTTTGCTGCGCATGGCGCGGGTTTCGTCTTTGTTCGGGTCGTACAGGCGCGTTTGCTGGATCACCTTGCCGCCGTCTTCGATCAGCTCGATCTGGCGACGTACTTCGCTGTTGATCGCTTTCTCGATGAAGCGGAACGAGTTGACGTTCTTGATCTCGCAGCGGGTGCCGAACTCGACCTGGCCCTTGGGGCGGATCGACACGTTGCAATCGCAACGCAGCGAGCCTTCGGCCATGTTGCCGTCGCAGATGCCCAGGTAGCGCACCAGCGCGTGGATGGTCTTGACGTAGGCCACGGCTTCCTTGGCGCTGCGCATGTCCGGCTCGGACACGATCTCCAGCAGCGGCGTGCCGGCACGGTTCAGGTCGATACCGGTGGCGCCCGGGAATTCTTCGTGCAGGCTTTTGCCGGCGTCTTCCTCCAGGTGTGCACGGGTGACGCCGACGCGCTTGATGGTGCCGTCTTCCAGGGGAATGTCCAGGTGGCCCTTGCCGACAATCGGCAGTTCCATCTGGCTGATCTGGTAGCCCTTGGGCAGGTCCGGGTAGAAGTAGTTCTTGCGCGCAAACACGTTGTGCTGGCCGATTTCGGCGTCAATCGCCAGGCCGAACATCACCGCCATGCGCACCGCTTCCTGGTTCAGCACCGGCAGCACGCCGGGCATGCCCAGGTCTACCAGGCTGGCCTGTGTATTGGGCTCGGAGCCGAACGTGGTGGCGCTACCGGAGAAAATCTTCGATTGGGTGGCGAGCTGGGTATGAATCTCCAGCCCGATCACAACTTCCCATTGCATAGTGTTCTCCTCAGAAGCCGGTAGGGGTGCGGGTGTGCCAGTCGGTGTTCAACTGGTACTGGTGCGCCACATTGAGCAGGCGGCCTTCCTGGAAATATGGGGCGAGCAATTGCACGCCCACCGGCAGGCCATCGACGAAACCTGCGGGCATGGACAAGCCCGGCAAGCCCGCGAGGTTGGCGGTGATGGTGTAGAGGTCTTCCAGGTATTCGGCGATCGGGTCGCCGGTCTTGGCGCCGATCTTCCACGCCAGGTTCGGCGCGGTCGGGCCGAGGATCACATCGACTTCTTCAAAGGCGGCCATGAAGTCGTTCTTGATCAGGCGACGGATTTTTTGCGCCTTGAGGTAGTACGCGTCGTAGTAGCCGGCCGACAGGGCGTAGGCCCCGACCATGATCCGGCGCTGCACTTCACTGCCGAAGCCTTCGCCACGGGAGCGTTTGTACAGGTCGGTGAGGTCTTTTGGGTTCTCGCAGCGGTAGCCGAAGCGCACGCCGTCGAAACGCGACAGGTTGGAAGAGGCCTCTGCTGGCGCGATCACGTAGTAGGCGGGAATCGCGTGCTGGTTGTTCGGCAGGCTGATTTCCTTGATCACGGCGCCAAGCTTTTCCAGCTCTTTGATGCTGTTTTGCACCAGTTCGGCGATACGCGGGTCGAGGCCAGCGCTGAAGTATTCCTTCGGCACGCCGATGCGCAGGCCCTTGATCGAGGTGTTCAGGCTGGCGCTGTAGTCCGGCACTGGCTCGTCGATGCTGGTGGAGTCCTGTTTATCGAAGCCTGCCATGCCTTGTAACAATATTGCGCAGTCTTCAGCCGTGCGTGCCAGAGGGCCGCCCTGATCGAGACTTGAGGCGTAGGCGATCATGCCCCAACGGGAAACGCGACCGTAGGTCGGCTTCAGGCCGGTGAGGTTGGTGAAGGCGGCTGGCTGGCGGATCGAACCGCCGGTATCGGTGGCGGTAGCGGCCGGCAGGAAGCGTGCGGCCACGGCCGCAGCCGAACCACCGGACGAACCACCCGGGACGTGTTCCAGGTTCCACGGGTTTTTCACCGCACCGTAGTAGCTGGACTCGTTGGCCGAACCCATGGCGAATTCGTCCATGTTGGTCTTGCCAAGGGTCACGGCGCCGGCGGCGGCCAGCTTGGCGACCACAGTGGCGTCGTAGGGCGCCTTGAAGTTGTCGAGCATCTTCGAGCCGCAGCTGGTGCGAATGCCCTGGGTGCAGAACAGGTCCTTGTGGGCGATCGGTGCGCCGAGCAGCGCGCCGTTCTCACCGTTGGCGCGACGGGCGTCGGCGGCCTTGGCCTGGCTCAGGGCCAGCTCCTCGGTGAGGCTGATGAAGCTGTTGACCTTCGGATCGAGCGCGGCGATACGCGCCAGCAAGGTCTGGGTCAGCTCTTCGGAAGAAAACGATTTGTCGGCGAGACCGCGGGCGATCTCGGCCAGAGTCATGTGATGCATGAAAGGCTCTTTCCCTTTAGTCGATGACTTTCGGAACCAGGTACAGGCCGTTTTCGACCGCTGGCGCGATGGACTGGTAGGCCTCGCGATTATTGCGTTCGGTCACGACGTCTGCGCGCAGGCGCTGGCTGGCTTCCAGTGGGTGAGCCAGGGGCTCGATGCCGTCGGTATTCACGGCCTGCATTTGGTCGACCAGCCCGAGAATGCTGTTCAGGGCTGCGGTGGTCTGTGGAAGATCGGCATCATTAAGGCCAAGCGAGGCCAAATGTGCGATTTTTTCCACGTCGGAGCGTTCAAGCGCCATGGGATTCTCCAGTGGAAAACAGAACGGAGGGCGTCCGTGTGTTAGATTGTCGGAACACTACCGCATTTCTACGGTCATAAGGCCGCGATTGTGGGGGTTGGTGCACAGAAAGTCGGCCAATTTAGCACATTGGCGCCTTGCCCAAAATCCCTGTCGTTGTTAGAGTTTGCCGCACTTTTTTACCCACGCGTTGCCTAGGGTCCTTTCCCCATGTTCAAGAAACTGCGTGGCATGTTTTCCAGCGATCTCTCCATTGACCTGGGCACTGCCAACACCCTTATTTACGTGCGCGAGCGCGGTATCGTTCTGAATGAGCCATCGGTTGTGGCCATTCGGACCCATGGTAATCAGAAAAGTGTCGTTGCCGTTGGCACCGAGGCCAAGCGCATGCTCGGCCGTACACCAGGCAATATTGCTGCCATTCGTCCGATGAAGGATGGCGTGATCGCCGATTTCAGCGTCTGTGAAAAGATGCTGCAGTACTTCATCAACAAAGTTCACGAAAACAGTTTCCTGCAGCCCAGCCCTCGCGTGCTGATCTGCGTTCCGTGCAAGTCCACCCAGGTGGAGCGTCGCGCCATCCGTGAATCGGCCCTTGGCGCCGGTGCCCGTGAAGTATTCCTGATCGAAGAGCCAATGGCGGCTGCGATCGGTGCCGGCCTGCCGGTGGAAGAAGCGCGCGGTTCGATGGTGGTGGATATCGGTGGTGGTACTACCGAAATCGCCCTGATTTCCCTGAACGGTGTGGTGTATGCCGAATCCGTGCGCGTGGGCGGCGACCGCTTCGACGAAGCGATCATCACTTATGTGCGTCGTAACTACGGCAGCCTGATCGGCGAATCCACCGCCGAGCGCATCAAGCAGGAAATCGGCACCGCTTACC
The DNA here is from genome assembly GCF_016405475.1 of Pseudomonas sp. MF6767. Taxonomy (NCBI): domain Bacteria; kingdom Pseudomonadati; phylum Pseudomonadota; class Gammaproteobacteria; order Pseudomonadales; family Pseudomonadaceae; genus Pseudomonas; species Pseudomonas sp. MF6767. The sequence continues at coordinate 206,828 of NZ_JAEKCY010000007.1, forward strand.
CAGGCGGTGAAGTGCGCGAAGTCGATGTGCGCGGTCGCAACCTGGCCGAAGGCGTTCCACGTGCCTTCACCCTGAACTCCAATGAAGTGCTGGAGGCTCTGCAAGAGTCCCTGGCCACCATCGTTCAGGCGGTGAAAAGTGCCCTGGAACAATCGCCGCCGGAGCTGGCTTCCGATATTGCCGAGCGTGGCCTGGTACTGACCGGTGGTGGCGCCTTGCTGCGCGACCTCGACAAGTTGCTGGCCCAGGAAACCGGCCTGCCAGTGATCGTCGCCGAAGACCCGCTGACCTGCGTTGCCCGTGGCGGTGGTCGTGCGCTGGAAATGATGGATAAACACACCATGGACCTGCTCTCCAGCGAATAAGATTGCCTGGATGGTTCATGCTTCGTCGGCAGGCAGCACTTTGCAGTGCTGCCTGTTGGCGTTTATCTTCTTCAATCTGCATCCAGGCCGGTTTGATGCCGTATGAATAAAGAGAACATTTGCCTGGGAGGAGCGGCTTATTAAACCGCTTTTCGCCAAAGGCCCCTCATTGGGTGTGCGCTTATTGGTGCTGACCGTGCTTTCGGTCGCGCTGATGGTGGTCGATGCCCGCTTTGCACTGCTCAAGCCGGTGCGCAGCCAGATGTCGCTGGTGTTGATGCAGACCTACTGGATCACCGACCTGCCGCAACGTCTCTTCCAGGGCGTGTCCAGCCAATTTGGCAGCCGCACCGAACTGGTCGCCGAGAACGAAAAACTCAAGACTGAAAACCTGCTGTTGCAGGGGCGCATGCAAAAGCTGGCGGCCCTCACCGAGCAGAACGTTCGGCTGCGCGAGTTGCTCAATTCTTCCGCGCTGGTCAACGAAAAGGTCGAAGTGGCCGAGCTGATCGGCATGGACCCCAACCCCTTTACCCACCGCATCATCATCAACAAGGGTGAGCGCGACGGTGTGGTGCTTGGCCAGCCGGTGCTCGATGCCCGTGGCCTGATGGGCCAGGTGGTGGAGTTGATGCCCTACACCTCGCGGGTACTATTGCTGACGGATACGACCCACAGCATTCCGGTGCAGGTCAACCGTAACGGCTTGCGCGCAATCGCCAGCGGCACCGGTAACCCGGAACGCCTGGAGCTGCGCCATGTGGCGGATACCGCTGACATCAAGGAAGGCGACCTGTTGGTCAGCTCTGGCCTGGGCCAGCGCTTCCCGGCGGGTTATCCGGTGGCGACGGTCAAAGAGGTGATCCACGATTCCGGCCAGCCGTTCGCTATCGTTCGGGCGGTACCGACTGCCGCGCTGAACCGCAGCCGTTACCTGCTGCTGGTGTTCAGCGACAACCGCACCCCGGAAGAGCGCGCTAACGACGCTGCCCAGGCCCAGGAAGCGGAGGACCAGCAGAATGGCACCGCGCCTATCGTGCCGGCCACGGTGCCAAAACCTGCTTTTGTTGGCCCACCTGCACCCGCCCCAGCCACGTCACCTGCACCGGCAGCTGCAGCACCTGTGGCAACGCCGGCCAAACCTGCCGCGCATAACGCGCGCCCGGCTAAACCGACCGCCGCTCCGGCCACCACACCGCAGAGGGGGGACTAATGGCGGGTACTCATTCACGCAATGGCTGGATCGTCTGGCTGACCTTCGCCATCGGCTTGCTGCTCAGCGTCTCGCCGCTGCCGCAGTTCATGGAAATCCTTCGCCCGCTCTGGCTGGCCTTGTTGCTGGCGTTCTGGTCATTGAACCTGCCGCACAAGGTGGGCATGGTCACGGCCATGTGCCTGGGGTTGGCCGAAGATGTGCTGTATGGCACCTTGCTAGGCCAGAACGCGTTGATCCTGACCCTGATTACCTTTCTGGTGCTGTCGCTGCAGCAGCGCTTGCGCATGTTCCCGATGTGGCAGCAGTGCCTGGTGATCCTGGTGATCTTCGGCCTGGCGCAGTTGGTGCAGCTATGGCTCAGCGCGTTGACCGGCAACCGCCAGCCGACCCTGGCCTTGGTTCTGCCGGCGCTGGTCAGCGCCTTGTTATGGCCCTGGATCAGTTTTGGCCTGCGTGGGCTGCGTCGTCGCTATAAAATCAATTGAATGGATTGCGAGGCTCTGCCTGGTTATCGAACCCCACAGGGAGAGTCTGCAATGAATTCGCTTTATCTGGCCTCGGGCTCCCCGCGGCGACGTGAACTGCTGGCCCAGATCGGTGTGCCCTTCACCCTGGTCAGCGCCGCTATTGATGAAACTCCCCTGAACGACGAACCTGCCGTTGCCTATGTCGAGCGCCTTGCGCGGGGCAAGGCGACGGCAGGTTTTGTCGCGCTTGGCCACACCTCGGGCACCTGCGTACTGGGGGCCGACACGGCGGTGATTGTCGATGGGCGGATCCTGGGCAAGCCGGTGGACCAGGCTGATGCACTGGCCATGCTGATGGCCCTTTCCGGCCGCGAGCATGAAGTGCTCACCGCCATTGCCCTGACCGACGGCCAGCAATGTGAAACCCGATGTGTCAGCAGCCGTGTACGTTTCCGCGAGGTTTCTGTGCGGGAGGCTACCACCTACTGGCACAGTGGCGAACCGCAGGACAAGGCCGGCGGCTATGCTATCCAAGGGCTGGGCTCGGTGTTTGTGGCCGGGCTGAATGGCAGTTATTCCGCCGTGGTGGGCCTGCCAGTCTGCGAAACCGCGCAACTGCTCGCCCAATTCGGCATACCCTGTTGGCAAAACCTTACCGTGTGCTGAACGCCGTATTCCAGCGCCAAGCCTTAAGCGAACGGTCACTATTGTGAAAACGCCTGAACGAGACCCAGCCATGAGTGAAGAGATTCTGATCAATATCACGCCGATGGAATCGCGCGTGGCGGTGGTAGAGAACGGTGTTCTGCAAGAAGTGCATGTCGAGCGCACCCAGAAGCGCGGGATCGTCGGCAATATCTACAAAGGCAAGGTGGTGCGCGTATTGCCGGGCATGCAGGCGGCCTTCGTCGACATCGGCCTGGACCGTGCAGCGTTTATCCATGCCTCGGAAATTTCCTTGCGCGAGGGCCCTGCGGTGGAAAGCATCAGCGCTCTGGTGCACGAGGGCCAGAGCCTGGTGGTGCAAGTCACCAAGGACCCCATCGGTTCCAAGGGCGCCCGCTTGACCACCCAGCTGTCGATTCCCTCGCGCTACCTGGTGTACATGCCGCGCACCGCCCATGTGGGCATTTCCTTGAAGATCGAAGATGAAGCCGAGCGCGAGCGTCTGAAGAAGGTGGTCAGCGACTGCGTCGCCGCCGAGGGCATCAAGGAAGCGGGCGGGTTTATCCTGCGCACCGCCGCAGAAGGCGCGGGCGCTGACGAGATCCTCATGGATATTCGCTACCTGCGGCGCTTGTGGGACCAAATCGACGCGCAGATCAAGACCATTGGCGCGCCCAGCGTCATTTATGAAGACCTTGGCCTGGCGTTGCGCACGTTGCGCGATCTGGTCAGCCCGAAGATCGAGAAAATTCGCATCGATTCGCGGGAAACCTTCCAGCGCACCACGCAATTTGTTGCTGAGTTGATGCCAGAAATCGCCGATCGCCTGGAACACTACCCCGGCGAGCGGCCGATATTCGACCTGTATGGCGTCGAAGACGAAATCCAGAAAGCCCTGGAGCGCAAGGTGCCACTCAAGTCCGGCGGCTACCTGGTGGTGGACCCGGCAGAAGCCATGACCACCATCGACGTCAACACCGGTGCCTTCGTGGGCCATCGCAACCTTGAAGAGACGATCTTCAAGACCAACCTCGAAGCGGCCACGGCCATCGCTCGTCAACTGCGCCTGCGTAACTTGGGCGGCATCATCATCATCGACTTCATCGACATGGAAGATGAAGAGCACCAGCGCCAGGTGCTGCGTACGCTTGAAAAACAACTGGAGCGCGATCACGCCAAGACCAACATCATCGGCATCACCGAGTTGGGCCTGGTGCAGATGACCCGCAAGCGCACGCGTGAAAGCCTGGAACAGGTACTGTGCGAGCCGTGCAGCAGTTGCCAAGGGCGCGGCAAACTGAAGACCCCGGAAACGGTTTGCTACGAGATTTTCCGCGAGATCCTGCGGGAGGCACGCGCCTATCAGGCGGAAGGTTATAGAGTGCTTGCCAATCAGAAGGTGGTGGATCGCCTGCTAGACGAAGAGTCCGGTAACGTCGCCGAACTGGAAAGTTTTATCGGTCGCACCATTCGCTTCCAGGTCGAAACCATGTATTCCCAGGAACAATACGACGTGGTGTTGCTCTGATCCCCAACTGTGCACTTTCTTCGAGACCGGCAGACCTTGATCTGCCGTCCGCTAACTGTTTTTTGAGGGTCGCCTGACATGGAGCGTCTGATACGCTTTTTTGCCGCTTTGACCCGTTGGAGTCTGGGCCTGTGTGCGTTGTTGCTGGTATTGGCGGCGGTGTACGTGAGCCTGGGGCGCGAACTTACCCCGCTGGTGGCCGAATACCGCGCCGAAGTCGAGGCCAAGGCCCAGGCTGCGCTGGATACGCCGCTGCATATCGGCAGCCTTGAAGGCCGCTGGAGCGGGTTTGCCCCGGTATTGCTGGCCCATGACGTCATGGTGGGCGAGGGCAGCAGTGCCTTGCGCCTGGACCAGGTGGAAGTGGTGCCGGATATGTGGGCCAGCCTGTTGGCCCGCGAAGTGCGTATCGCCCATCTGCAAGTCAGTGGCTTGCAACTGAGTGTCAAGGAAGACCAGGACGGCCGCTGGACCCTGCAAGGCTTGCCGGTGCAGGACGACCAGCCGTTGGACCCGCAACAACTGCTGACGCGCATGCAAATGGTCAAGCGCGTGTCGGTGCTGGACAGCCAGGTGACCCTGCAACCCTTCGACCAGGCACCAGTGACCGTGACCTATGTGGGCCTGAGCCTGCATACCGGCATGAGCCAGCAGCGTCTGGACGCTCGCCTGACATTGCCCGATGGCCAACCGTTGGCGGTCAGCCTGCGTAGCCGCATTCGTGCCAGCCAGTGGCAAGACGCTGAGGTCGATGCCTACCTGAGCCTGCCGCAGAGCGACTGGGCCAAGTGGATTCCCGCCAAACTGACCCAGCAATGGAAGCTGACGCAATTGAAGGCTGGCGGCGAGTTTTGGCTCAGTTGGGCCAAAGGTACGGTGCAAAGCGCTGCCGTGCGCCTCAATTCGCCCCAAGTGAAGGGCAGCTATGCCGACCGTAAGCCGGTACACCTCGAAAACCTGGCCCTGACCGCCTACCTGCAGCGCAGTGACACTGGCCTCAAGGTGCTGTTTGATTCCCTGGCGATGAACATTGGCGAAACCCGCTGGGAGTCGCGCCTGCAATTGCAGCAAAGCCTGGCGACCGACAAGGAACAGGAAGTGTGGAAATTGCAGGCCGACCGCCTCGACCTGACCCCCATTACCCCGTTGCTCAACGCCTTGGCGCCGCTGCCGGACGGTTTCGCCAAGGCCGTCGAACACCTCAAAGCCACTGGCCTGTTACGCAATGTGCTGGTGGACTTCCGACCGCAAGACACCACCGATCGCAAACTCAGTTTTGCCGCCAACCTGGAGCGTGTCGGCTTCGATGCCTACTTTGGCGCGCCGGCCGCACGCAATGTGTCCGGCAGCATCAGTGGCGACCTGGGCCAAGGTGAGTTGCGCATGGACAGCAAGGACTTTTCCTTGCATCTGTATCCGATCTTCGCCAAGCCGTGGCAGTACATCCAGGCCAATGCGCGCCTGACCTGGAAGTTGGACAAGCAAGGCTTCACCCTGATCGCCCCGTATATCAAGGTCCTGGGCGAGGAAGGCAAGGTGGCGGCGGACTTCCTGATTCGTCTGCATTTCGACCACAGCCAGGAAGACTACATGGACCTGCGGGTCGGCATGGTCGATGGCGATGGCCGTTTCACCCCCAAGTATCTACCCGCCGTGTTGAGCCCGGCGCTGGATGAATGGCTGCGCACGGCGATCCTCAAGGGCGCGGTGGACGAAGGCTTCTTCCAGTACCAGGGCTCGCTCAGCCACAATGCGCTGCCCGCATCGCGCAATATCAGCCTGTTCTTCAAGGTGCATGATGCCGAACTCGCCTTCCAGCCGGGCTGGCCTCATGTGAACAAGGTCAATGGCGAAGTGTTTGTCGAGGAGAGCGGCGTACGCATTCTGGCGAGCAAGGGCCAGTTGCTCGACACCCAGGTCAAGGATGTCTACGTCAATATCCCCCACGCCCCAGCGGGCGGGGACAGTCATCTGCTGCTCACGGGCGGGTTCTCCGGCGGTTTGGGCGACGGCCTGAAGATCCTTCAAGAAGCCCCTATCGGCACGGCGTCTACGTTCGCCGGCTGGAAAGGCGAGGGCGACCTGCAAGGTAGCCTGGACCTGGACGTACCGCTGGCCAAAGGCACTGAGCCCAAGATCGTGGTGGACTTCAAGACCGACAAGGCGCGCCTGCAATTGGCCGAGCCGCCGCTGGACCTGACCCAGCTCAAGGGTGATTTTCGCTTCGACAGCGCCAAGGGCCTGAGCGGGCAGAAGATCTCGGCCCAGGCGTTCGACCGCCCCATCACGGCGCAGATCTTTGCCGAAGGCAAACCGGGTAATATCAGCACGCGGGTGACTGCCAATGGCCAGGTCACCGTCAAGCGCCTTACGGACTGGTTGAAAATCAGCCAGCCGTTGCCGGTCTCCGGCGATATTCCGTACCAGTTGCAAGTGATCCTGGACGGCGCGGACAGCCAGTTGATGGTCAACTCCAACCTCAAGGGTGTCGCGGTGGACCTGCCGGCACCGTTCGGCATGCCCGCCAGCCAGGGGCGTGACAGCACCTTTCGCATGACCTTGCAGGGTGCTGAGCGCCGTTACTGGTTTGATTACGGCGAGTTGGCGAATTTCACTTTTGCCGCGCCGCCGGACAAGTTCAATGATGGCCGCGGCGAACTGTTTCTCGGCGACGGTGATGCCATGTTGCCCGGTGCCAAGGGCCTGCGCATTCGTGGCGTGCTGTCGGAACTGGATATCGATCCCTGGAAGAAACTTGTGGATCGCTACGCGGGCAATGATCCAGGTGGCAATGCCAAGCAACTGCTCAGCGGTGCGGACTTCAAGGTGGGCAAACTGACCGGGTTTGGTACCCAGTTTGATCAGGTCAGCTTGCAGCTCGATCGCAAACCAGCGGCCTGGGGCCTGCAACTCGATAGCCAGCAAGCCAAGGGCGCGGTGAACCTGCCGGACGCCAAAGGCGCGCCGATTGCGGTCAATCTCAAGTATGTGAAATTGCCTGCGCCAGACCCGACCGCGCAGGCGGACGAAAACGCGCCGGACCCGCTGGCCGATATCGACCCAAAAAGCATTCCGGCGCTGGATATTGCCGTCGACCAGCTGTTCCAGGGCTCGGACCTGATCGGGGCCTGGTCGCTGAGGATCCGCCCCACCGCCAAAGGGCTGGCCTTCAATAACCTCGACCTTGGCCTCAAGGGCATGCTGCTCAAGGGCGCCGGGGGTTGGGAAGGTGCGCCAGGCGCCAGCAGCAGTTGGTACAAGGGCCGCCTTGATGGCCGCAACATTGCCGACGTGCTCAAGGGCTGGGGTTTTGCGCCTACGGTGACCAGCGAAGACTTTCATCTGGACGTGGATGGCCGCTGGCCGGGGTCGCCGGCCTGGGTCGGGCCCAAGCGGTTTTCCGGCAGCCTGGATGCCGCGTTCCGTAAAGGTCAGTTCGTCGAAGTGGAGGGCGGGGCCCAGGCATTGCGAGTGTTTGGCCTGCTTAACTTCAACTCCATTGGGCGGCGTTTGCGTTTGGACTTTTCCGACTTGTTCGGCAAGGGCTTGAGCTACGACAGGGTCAAAGGCTTGTTGGCCGCCAGTAATGGCGTGTTCGTGACCCGCGAGCCCATCACCATGACCGGGCCTTCCACCAACCTGGAGCTTAACGGCACCCTGGATCTGGTTGCTGATCGCGTCGACGCCAAATTGCTGGTCACCTTGCCTGTGACCAACAACCTGCCGATTGCGGCGCTGATTGTCGGTGCGCCGGCCATTGGTGGTGCGCTGTTTTTGATCGACAAGCTGATCGGTGACCGGGTTTCGCGCTTCGCCAGTGTGCAATACAAGGTGCAAGGCCCCTGGAAGGATCCAAAAATCACCTTCGACAAGCCATTTGAAAAGCCAAACTGAGAGCCTGTGGAGTAGCATGGCCCCATGCCCTGTATGGAGTGTCGGCCCATGTCCTTTGCGGTAATTCAAATGGTCAGCCAGAGTGACGTGCTGGCCAACCTCGCCCAGGCGCGTCGCCTGCTGGAGCAGGCGGCGGCCGATGGCGCGAAACTCGCGGTGCTGCCAGAGAATTTCGCCGCCATGGGCCGCCGCGACTTGGCCGACATTGGCCGCGCCGAGGCGTTGGGCCAAGGGCCTGTGCTGCCCTGGTTGAAACAGGCCGCCCGCGACCTCACCTTATGGATAGTGGCCGGCACATTGCCGCTGCCGCCCAAGGACCAGCCCCACGCCAAACCCAATGCTTGCTCGCTGCTGATCAATGATCAGGGTGAAATCGTCGCTCGCTACGACAAACTCCATCTGTTTGATGTGGACGTGGCGGATGCTCGCGGTCGTTATCGCGAATCTGACGACTATGCTTTCGGTAACCATGTGGTGGTGGCGGATACGCCGGTGGGCCGTGTGGGGTTGACGGTGTGTTACGACCTGCGTTTCCCCGAGCTGTACAGCGAGTTACGTGCGGCGGGGGCTGAACTGATTACCGCGCCCTCGGCCTTCACGGCGGTGACCGGGGCTGCACACTGGGATGTGCTGATTCGCGCACGTGCCATCGAAACCCAGTGCTACCTGCTGGCAGCCGCCCAAGGCGGTGTGCACCCAGGCCCACGGGAAACGTTTGGCCATGCGGCGATTGTCGACCCTTGGGGCCGAGTGCTGGCGCAACAGGATCAAGGCGAAGCGGTGTTACTGGCCGAACGCGATAGCAGTGAACAGGCGTCGATACGGGCGCGCATGCCGGTGGCCAATCACCGGCGCTTTTTCTCGCAGGGCGCGCAGCGGCCTGCTTCAGAACGATGAATTTAAGGCCAAACCTATGAGCGAGTTGTTGTCCTCAGTCAGTGATCACCTCCTGGCACCCGGTGGCGTGACCATCGAAAGCCTGCAAACCGTGCTCGGCGATCTGGCCGGGCCGGGTATCGATGCGGCTGACCTGTATTTCCAGGGGCAGATTTCCGAGTCCTGGGCGTTGGAAGATGGGATCGTCAAGGAAGGCAGTTTCAACCTTGACCAGGGCGTAGGCGTTCGCGCGCAATCGGGTGAGAAGACCGGCTTTGCCTACAGCAATGCGATCACCCTGGAGGCCCTGGGCCTGGCGGCGCGTGCCGCCCGTTCGATCTCCCGTGCCGGGCAGAATGGCACGGTGCAGGCGTTCAGTACCCAGGACGTGGCGCAGTTGTATGCGCCGGATAACCCCTTGGAAGTGATCAGTCGTGCGGAAAAGGTAGAGCTGCTCAAGCGTATCGACGCTGCTACCCGTGCCTTGGACCCGCGTATCCAGCAAGTGACCGTGAGCATGGCTGGCGTGTGGGAGCGCATCCTCGTGGCGTCCACCGACGGTGGGCTGGCGGCGGATGTACGGCCGCTGGTGCGTTTCAATGTGAGTGTGATCGTCGAACAGAACGGGCGCCGCGAGCGCGGCGGACATGGCGGCGGTGGGCGCACCGACTACCGTTATTTCCTTGCTGACGACCGTGCCATGGGCTATGCCCGTGAGGCGCTGCGCCAGGCATTGGTCAACCTGGAAGCGATTCCCGCGCCGGCCGGCACCTTGCCGGTGGTGCTGGGTTCGGGTTGGTCTGGCGTGTTGCTCCACGAAGCCGTGGGCCATGGCCTGGAGGGCGATTTCAACCGCAAGGGCAGTTCCGCCTACAGCGGGCGCATGGGCGAAATGGTTGCGTCCAAGCTGTGCACCATTGTCGATGACGGCACCCTGGCCGGCCGCCGTGGTTCGCTGAGCGTCGATGACGAAGGCACGCCGACCGAATGCACCACCCTGATCGAGAACGGCGTGCTCAAGGGCTACATGCAAGACAAGCTCAACGCCCGCCTGATGGGCGTGGCGCGCACCGGTAACGGTCGTCGTGAGTCCTATGCGCATCTACCGATGCCGCGCATGACCAACACCTACATGCTCGGTGGTCAAAGCGATCCGGCAGAAATCATTGCCTCGGTAAAACGCGGTATCTACTGCGCCAACCTCGGCGGCGGCCAGGTGGATATCACCAGCGGCAAGTTCGTGTTCTCCACCAGCGAGGCGTACCTGATCGAAGACGGCAAGATTACCGCGCCGGTCAAAGGGGCGACGCTGATTGGTAACGGGCCGGAAGCCATGAGCAAGGTGTCGATGGTCGGTAACGACCTGTCGCTGGACAGCGGCGTGGGCACGTGCGGCAAGGATGGGCAGTCGGTGCCGGTAGGTGTCGGCCAGCCAACTTTGAAAATTGATGCGATTACCGTGGGTGGCACGGGATCGTAGGAGCCGGAGCTTCGGGTGGCGAAGACCGCCACCCGGGGAAGAGGATCAGCGCAGACCGCGTTGAGTCTCGTCCAGCTCACGGATGTACTTGAAGATTTTACGGCTGGTGGCCGGCGCCTTGTTATGCGCCAGCTCGTGCTGGGCCTGACGGATCAGGGAGCGCAATTGCTGGCGGTCCGCGTCCGGATAGTCCAGTACGAATTTCTCCAGCACCGCGTCATCGCCCGAGATCAGGCGGTCACGCCAACGTTCCAGGTTGTGGAAGCGTTCGTTGTACTGGCGAGTGGAGGCATCGGTTTGATCGAGCAAAGTCAGAATGGCGTCAATGTCTTGGTCGCGCATCAGTTTGCCGATAAACGAGATGTGCCGTTTACGCGCGATATTCGCGGTGTGCTTGGGCGCATCGGCCAGGGCCCGACGCATTTCGTCGGTCAGTGGCAGTTTGGCAACCAAATCCTTTTTGAGCGTTGTAAGGCGCTCGCCAAGGTCAACCAGAGCATGCAGCTCACGTTTGACCTGGGTTTTGCTTTTCTCCCCATCGAGGGAGTCGTCGTAAGAATCAACCATGGTGGCAGTCCGCAAAGAAACGCCGCCATGATAACCAGTCGGGGGCCGCTTGTCCGGCCCGGTCGCTCGATGGCCATTACCGAAAGCAGAATTTGAGTGGAGAAAACCATGAGTGCAGCCCAAAGCGTCGGTCCACAAGCGTTACCGGCACTGCAGGAACAAGTCGAGCAGATCCTTGCCGAAGCCAAGCGCCAGGGGGCCAGCGCCTGTGAAGTGGCGGTGTCGCTGGAGCAAGGGTTGTCGACTTCGGTGCGCCAGCGGGAAGTGGAAACGGTTGAATTCAATCGCGACCAAGGGTTTGGCATCACCTTGTATGCGGGCCAGCGCAAAGGTTCGGCCAGCACCTCGGCCAGTGGGCCGGAGGCGATTCGCGAGACCGTCGCCGCAGCACTGGCGATTGCCAAGCACACCTCCGAGGATGAAAGCTCGGGCCTGGCCGACAAGGCGCTGATGGCCAAGGATGTGCAGGATTTCGACCTGTTCCATGCCTGGGATATCACCCCTGAGCAAGCCATCGAGCTGGCGCTGACCTGCGAAGCGGCAGCGTTCGATGCCGATGCCCGCATCAAGAATGCGGACGGCACCACCTTGAGCACTCATCAGGGTTGCCGCGTCTACGGCAACAGCCATGGCTTTATCGGTGGTTATGCCTCCACGCGTCACAGCCTCAGTTGCGTGATGATTGCCGAAGCCAATGGGCAGATGCAGCGTGATTACTGGTACGACGTAAACCGCCAAGGCGATTTACTGGCAGACCCTGCAAGCATTGGCCAGCGTGCGGCGCAACGGGCCGCGAGCCGCCTGGGCGCGCGCCCGGTGCCGACCTGCGAAGTGCCTGTGCTGTTTTCCGCAGAGCTGGCTGGTGGTTTATTCGGCAGCTTCCTGGGCGCGATTTCCGGTGGCAACCTGTATCGCAAGTCTTCGTTCCTGGAAGGCGCCATCGGTCAGAAACTGTTCCCTGAGTGGCTGACCATTGACGAGCGCCCGCATCTGATGCGCGCGATGGGCAGTTCGTCGTTCGACGGCGATGGCCTGGCGACCTATGCCAAGCCGTTTGTCGAGAAGGGTGAGCTGGTGTCCTATGTGCTGGGCACTTATGCCGGTCGCAAGCTGGGCCTGCCAAGCACCGCTAACGCGGGCGGTGTGCATAACCTGTTCGTGACCCACGGTGATGAAGACCAGGCGGCGTTGTTGCGGCGGATGGGGCGCGGGTTGCTGGTGACTGAATTGATGGGCCATGGCCTGAACATGGTCACCGGTGACTACTCGCGGGGTGCGGCGGGCTTCTGGGTGGAGAATGGCGAGATTCAGTTCGCCGTCCAGGAAGTGACCATCGCCGGCAATATGCGCGATATGTTCAAGCAGATCGTTGCCGTGGGTAACGACCTGGAACTGCGCAGCAATATTCGCACGGGTTCGGTGCTTATCGAACGCATGACGGTCGCTGGCAGCTAATTCCTCCCGCACGTCCTGAAAGGCGCGCCATCGCAAAGATGGCGCGCCTTTTTTATTGCCTTGTCACGACAGGATTAATGGGCTGCTCTTGTTTTGATTCTCAATATCATTTAATAATAAATATCATTACCGAATGAGTGTGGCTCATGAGTTCTGTCCTGCATGAGGATCCCTATCTGGAAAGCTGGCGTTGGATGAGCCGCCAGATTCGCTGTGGCCTCGATCCCAATGAACCCCGCCTGATTGAGCACTACCTGAACGAAGGTCGGTATCTGGCGTGTTGCACCGCAACCCATCCGTGGACGATCGCTGAAACCTCATTTCGTTTGTTGATCGACACCGCCGCTGATGTCGCCTTGCCCTGGCATTGGCGCTCCCTGTGCCTGGACCAGGCCTGGCGGCCACTGCGCGACCTGGAAAAACTCTCCCACTGTGCCTGCCGCCTCAAGCGCTGGCAGACCTTTGCCTGGCAATTGGCGAGCTGCGAATTACTGCCTTCGATTTCCGTTTCTGACTTGGTGCAAGGATCTAATGATGAGTGACACCCGTATCGAACGCGACAGCATGGGCGAACTGCATGTGCCGCAAGAAGCTTTGTATGGCGCACAAACACAGCGTGCGGTGAACAACTTTCCCATCAGTCATCAACCCATGCCGGCGCAATTCATCCGCGCCCTGATCCTGGCCAAGACAGCCGCGGCCAAGGTCAACGTCGAGCTCAAGCAAATCAGCGAAGGGCAGGGCAAGGCCATTGTCGATGCCGCCCAAGGCTTGCTGGAAGGCGACTACATGCAGCACTTCCCGGTGGATATCTTCCAGACCGGCTCCGGCACCAGTTCCAACATGAACGCCAACGAAGTGATCGCGACCCTTGCCAGCCGTTTGCTGGGCGAGGCGGTCAACCCCAACGATCATGTGAATTGCGGCCAGAGCAGCAACGACATCATCCCAACCACCATCCACGTCAGTGCCGCGTTGGTGCTGCACGAGCAAACGTTGCCGGCCCTGCTGCATCTGGTGCAAGTCATCGAGCAAAAAGCCGAGGCGGTTCAACCGTTCATCAAGACCGGCCGCACGCATTTGATGGACGCCATGCCGGTGCGCATGAGCCAGGTGCTGAACGGCTGGGCGCAGCAGCTCAAGGCCAATATCGGTCACTTGCAGGACCTGCTACCGGCGCTGCAAGCATTGGCTCAGGGCGGCACGGCGGTCGGTACCGGGGTCAACGCACACCCCGAGTTTGCCAGGCGCTTCAGCCAGCAACTGAGCCTTTTGACCGGGGTGAAATTCACGCCCGGCAAGAACCTGTTCGCGCTGATTGGCTCCCAGGACACCGCCGTTGCAGTCTCTGGCCAGTTGAAAGCCACGGCGGTGTCGCTGATGAAGATCGCCAATGACCTGCGCTGGATGAACTCCGGGCCATTGGCCGGCCTGGGTGAAATCGAACTGGAGGCGCTGCAGCCAGGCTCTTCGATCATGCCGGGCAAGGTCAACCCGGTCATTCCGGAAGCGACCGCCATGGTAGCCGCCCAGGTTATCGGCAATGACACAGTGATCACGGTGGCCGGCCAATCGGGTAACTTCGAGCTGAATGTGATGCTGCCGATCATTGCCCAAAACCTGCTCAGCAGCCTGGAATTGCTGGCCAATGCCAGCCGGTTGCTGGCGGACAAGGCCATTGCCAGCTTCAAGGTCAATGAGCCCAAGCTCAAGGAAGCGCTGTCGCGCAATCCGATTCTGGTCACCGCACTTAACCCGATCATCGGCTACCAGAAAGCCGCTGAAATCGCCAAGAAGGCGTATCAGCAAGGCCGCCCGGTGATCGATGTCGCCCTCGAACACACCGACCTGCCTCGCAGCCAACTGGAAGTCCTGCTGGACCCGGAAAAGCTCACCGCCGGTGGCGTGTAATCAACGACCCTGCTTTGGAGGCTCACCATGGAGCACTGGAAACGCACGATCGATCGGGCCAATCGCTGCTTTATGGCAGGCGAGTTGGTTGACGCTCGCGAGGCCTATCTGCAAGCCCTGGCCCTGGCCCAAGTGTTGTTCGAACGCTGGGCGGATGCCGACGAAGCAGTGGCGGCCTGTGTCATTTCCCATCACAACCTGGCGGACCTGCACTTGCGCCTGAACCAGCCTGAGGAAAGCGCCGAATACCTCTGCGCTATCCATCAGCGCCTCTTGCAGACCATGCAGGACCCACGCCTCAGCCCGCCATTGCGCGAGGCCGCGTTGCGCCAGAGCAGCAAGACCTACGTCGAACTGCTGAATTTCATCAGCGATCACGGCGAATACCCACGCACTCATCGGCTGCTGGGCGGTGCTGCGACGCCAACGTCCACGTCCCACTTTGGAGCACATTGATATGACCTATACCTTGCCGTCCTTGCCTTACGCCTACGACGCCCTCGAGCCGCATATCGACGCGCAAACCATGGAAATTCACTACACCAAACACCACCAGACCTACATCAATAACCTCAATGCCGCGGTCGAGGGCACTGAGTTCGCCGGCTGGCCCGTGGAGAAGCTGGTGTCCAGCGTCGAAACATTGCCGGAGAAATTACGCGCTGCCGTGGTCAACCAAGGAGGCGGGCATGCGAACCACTCGTTGTTCTGGGCGGTCATGTCACCGACAGGGGGCGGCAAACCCGAGGGCGCGCTGGGCAAGGCTATCGACGAGCAATTGGGTGGTTTCGACAGCTTCAAGGAGGCGTTCACCAAGGCGGCCTTGACGCGATTCGGCAGCGGTTGGGCCTGGCTGAGCGTTACGCCACAAAAAACGCTGGTGGTGGAAAGCAGCGGCAACCAGGACAGCCCGCTGATGAGCGGCAATACGCCGGTGCTGGGCCTGGACGTCTGGGAGCACGCTTACTACCTGCAATATCAAAACCGACGACCGGAGTACATCAATGCATTCTATAGCGTCATCAACTGGCCGGAGGTTGCCGCGCGCTATCAGGCCGCTTTGGCCTGACATTCACTCCATAACAAGATCTAAGGCCGACTATGGGCACTCAAACACTGGCGATCGGTAGCGTGCGAATGTTTCGTTATGCGTTTGGCACGCTGCTGCTATTGGCAGGTACTGCGTTATTGGTGGCCCATGGGCTGGCCTGGTTGAACCTGGAACCGCGCATACTGCGTGCTTTGCAGGGTGGGGCGATTTGCGCGCTTGGCACGGCGCTGGGCGCGGTGCCGGTGTTGGTGATTCGGCGCATGCCGATGGCGCTTAGCGACACCCTGCTGGGCTTTGGTGCTGGTGTGATGCTGGCGGCGACTGCGTTTTCTCTGGTGGTGCCGGGTATCGCCGCCGCCGAAAGCCTGGGACTTTCACCTTGGGGCGCCAGTGGCTTGATCAGCTTCGGCATCATGCTCGGGGCGTTCGGCCTGTACCTCGTAGACCGCAAGGTTTCTGGCGCCAGCCCGGAAATGCTGGTGGGTACACCGGATAAACCGGTTATCCCGCCGCGTATTTGGTTGTTTGTGTTTGCCATCATTGCGCACAACATTCCGGAAGGCATGGCTGTGGGGGTTTCTGCGGGCGGAGGCATGGCGGATGCCGACAGCCTCGCCATGGGCATTGCCCTGCAGGATGTGCCTGAAGGGCTGGTGATTGCGCTGGTATTGGCTGGGGCGGGAATGTCGCGGATCAAAGCCTTTTTGATTGGCGCTGCATCAGGCTTGGTTGAGCCGGTATTTGCGGTGCTCTGTGCATGGCTGGTGAGCCTTGCCGAAGTGTTGTTGCCGCTGGGTTTGGCGTTGGCCGCCGGGGCAATGTTGCTGGTCGTGACTCATGAAGTCATCCCCGAGTCGCGCCGCAATGGCCATGAAAAGCTTGCCAGCCTTGGGCTGTGCCTCGGGTTTTGCGTGATGATGGTGATGGATACGGCGTTGGGCTGAGGGTGGTTCCATGTGGGAGCGAGCTTGCTCGCGAAAAACCTGAGAACACTGCGTTAAACCAGGATGCCCGCGTTATCGTTGACGTTTCGCCAGCAAGCTCGCTCCTACATAAGGGGGTTATTCGCCTTCGTCGAAGTAGTTGTTGATCAACTCGACCAGTGCGGCCATTGCTTCGTCTTCTTGCTCGCCCTCGGTGCTCAGATGAATTTTTGTGCCTTTGCCGGCCGCCAACATCATCATCGCCATGATGCTTTTGCCATCTACCATGGACTCTGGCGTACGCCCAGCACGGATCTGGCAGGGGAACTGGCCGGCCACGCCGACGAATTTAGCCGACGCCCGTGCGTGCAGGCCCAGCTTGTTGATGATTTCAATTTCCAGAGCAGGCATCGCGCAGGTGTTCCTTTCAACTCAGGTCGCGGTGGCGAACCTGGACGTTCTTGAGGGTTTGTTGCAGCACCTGGCCCAGGCGCTCAGTCAGATAGACCGAGCGGTGGTGGCCGCCAGTGCAGCCAATGGCAATGGTGACATAGGCTCGATTGCTGGCGGCAAAGCGCGGCAACCATTTGAGCAGGTAGCTGGAGATATCCAGGAACATCTCTTCTACGTCCGGTTGTGCGGCCAGGTAGTCGATCACGGGCTGATCCAGCCCGGACTGGTCGCGTAACTCCGGTTTCCAGTAAGGGTTGGGCAGGCAGCGCACATCGAACACAAGGTCGGCATCTACCGGCATGCCCCGCTTGAAGCCAAACGACTCGACCAGAAACGCTGTGCCCGGCTCAGGCTGGTTCAGCAGGCGCAGCTTGATCGCGTCGCGCAACTGATACAGGTTCAGGTTGGTGGTGTTGATCTTCAGGTCGGCCAGGTCAATGATCGGCCCGAGCAGCTTGGTCTCGTCCTCGATGGCTTCGGCCAGGGAACGGTTGGCGCTGCTGAGGGGGTGGCGTCGACGGGTTTCGGAGAAACGCTTGAGCAGGGTCTCTTCGTCGGCATCCAGGTACAGCACATCGCAATGAATGTGCTTGGCACGCACTTCTTCCAACAGTTCCGGGAAGCGCGAGAGGTGGCTGGGCAGGTTGCGCGCATCAATCGAGACCGCAACGAGCGGCTGCGCCAATTCGGTATGGATCAGTGCACGCTCCGCCAGCTCTGGCAGCAGGCCGGCAGGCAGGTTGTCGATGCAATAGAAGCCGTTGTCCTCAAGCACATTGAGGGCGGTGCTCTTACCGGAGCCGGAGCGACCGCTGACGATGATCAAACGCATGATTACTGCCCGTTTTGTTCATCCAGGACAACTTGGTACAACGCTTCATTGCTGGAAGCGCTGCGCAGTTTGTCGCGTACATCCTTGCGGTCTAGCATGCTGGCGATCTGCCGTAGCAGTTCCAGGTGCGCATCGGTGGCGGCTTCCGGGACCAGCAGCACAAACAGCAGGTCGACCGGGGCGCCGTCGATGGCGTCGAAATCAATCGGAGCGTCCAGGTGCATCAGCGCGCTCACGGGTTTATCACAACCTTTGAGGCGGCAGTGGGGGATCGCGATGCCGTTGCCAAAACCGGTGGAGCCGAGTTTTTCACGGGCAATCAGAGCTTCGAAGACATCTTGCATCTCCAGATCCGGAATTTCCCGGGCGATCAGGTTGGCAATTTGTTCGAGGGCGCGCTTTTTACTGCCGCCCGGCACGTTCACGAGGGAACGGCCGGGGGTCAGGATGTTTTCAAGTCGGATCATGGGGGGAGAGTTAACGACCTGTACCTTGCATCAGGTGCAGATTCTTTTCCTTATGCTTTATGAGTTGGCGGTCGAGCTTGTCGTAGAGGGAGTCAATGGCCGCGTACATATCTTCATGTTCCGCATTGGCGACGAGCTTGGCATTCGGTACGTGCAGGGTGGCCTCGATTTTCTGCTTGAGCTTATCGACCTCCATGATGACCTGCACGTTGGTGATCTTGTCAAAATGCCCCGCAAGCTTGTTCAGTTTGCTCTCGGTGTATTCACGCAGGGGCTTGGTGACTTCCAGCTGGTGTCCACTGATGTTGACTTGCATACAGCTTCTCCTTCGTTGCCAGTGCATAAAGCGGTGGGCAGGAATACCCACCACTGGAACGCTGTGGCCCACCCGTCACATCAACCGCTTACGCTCGCTGGAAGGCGCGATCCCTAGGGACTCGCGGTACTTGGCGACGGTTCGACGGGCGACCTGAATGCCTTGTGCCTCCAGTAAACCAGCGATCTTGCTGTCACTCAACGGCTTTTTCTGATTTTCAGCGGCAACCAGTTTTTTGATGATCGCGCGGATCGCCGTGGACGAGCATTCACCGCCTTCAGAGGTGCTGACGTGGCTGGAGAAAAAGTATTTCAGCTCATAAATACCCCGTGGGGTATGCATGAATTTCTGCGTGGTAACCCGGGAAATCGTCGATTCATGCATGCCGACGGCTTCGGCGATGTCGTGCAGCACGAGAGGCTTCATGGCCTCGTCGCCGTACTCCAGGAAACCGCGCTGGTGTTCGACGATCTGGGTCGCGACTTTCATCAGGGTTTCGTTGCGGCTTTGCAGGCTCTTGATGAACCACCGCGCTTCCTGCAACTGGTTGCGCATGAAGGTGTTATCGGCGCTGGTGTCGGCGCGGCGCACAAAACCTGCGTATTGTGGGTTGACCCGCAGGCGCGGTACTGACTCCTGGTTCAGCTCCACCAGCCAGCGTTCGTTGTCCTTGCGCACAATGACGTCGGGCACCACATATTCGGCTTCGCTGGACTCGATCTGCGAGCCTGGACGCGGGTTGAGGCTTTGCACCAGTTCGATGACCTGGCGCAAGTCATCTTCCTTGAGCTTCATACGGCGCATCAGTTGGCTGTAGTCGCGACTGCCCAACAGGTCGATGTAGTCACTGACCAAGCGTTGCGCTTCGGTGAGCCATGGCGTCTTGGCCGGTAATTGGCGCAGTTGCAGTAACAGGCACTCGCTGAGTGTGCGTGCGCCGATGCCTGCGGGCTCGAATTGCTGGATGCGGTGCAGGACGGCTTCGATTTCGTCCAGTTCGATATCCAGTTCCGGGTCGAAGGCTTCGAGGATCTCGTCGAGGGTTTCGTCCAGGTAACCCTGGTTATTGATGCAATCGATCAGGGTGACCGCGATCAGGCGATCGGTATCGGACATCGGCGCCAGGTTCAGTTGCCACAGCAAGTGGCTCTGAAGGCTCTCGCCCGCCGACGTGCGGGTAGTGAAATCCCACTCGTCATCATCGCTGCTTGGCAGGCTGCTGGCGCTGGTCTGGTAGACGTCTTCCCAGGCGGTGTCCACGGGAAGCTCGTTGGGAATGCGTTCGTTCCAGTCGCCTTCCTCCAGGTTGTCCACCGTCGGGGCGGTTTCCTGATAGGAGGGTTCCTGCACGTCGGAATTGGGTTTTTGCTCGATGTTATCGGCCAGAGGATCTGCGTTATCGAAGTCGTCGCCTTCTTCCTGGCGTTCGAGCATCGGATTGGACTCCAGGGCCTCCTGGATCTCCTGTTGCAGGTCCAGGGTCGACAATTGGAGCAGGCGGATGGCCTGTTGCAGCTGCGGTGTCATCGTCAGCTGCTGGCCCATTCTCAGGACTAGCGATGGTTTCATGGCAGGGGCTTAACACCTTATTCGCCGGCGCAATGCGCCATCCACGACAGGGCGCGTGAGCGCCAAACATAAGCAAATTATATGCCTGATCTCGGGGCCTTTGCCTAGAGCGCGGTAACAATAAAAAAACCGAGGTTTCCATTGACTCCCGCACGCTCCAGGTAAGAGCGCGATACCCCTGTGTTTACAGGCGGAACTCGTGACCCAGGTACACTTCCTTCACCAGCTCGTTGGCCAGGATGGTTTCGGCATCGCCTTCGGCAATCAGCTGACCATCGTTGACGATATACGCGGTTTCGCAGATATCGAGGGTTTCGCGCACGTTGTGATCGGTGATCAGCACGCCAATGCCCTTGGCCTTGAGGTGATGGATGATCTGCTTGATGTCGCCCACCGAAAT
This sequence comes from Pseudomonas sp. MF6767, assembly GCF_016405475.1. Taxonomy (NCBI): domain Bacteria; kingdom Pseudomonadati; phylum Pseudomonadota; class Gammaproteobacteria; order Pseudomonadales; family Pseudomonadaceae; genus Pseudomonas; species Pseudomonas sp. MF6767. Next base: position 227,264 of record NZ_JAEKCY010000007.1, read on the forward strand.
CGGGTCGACGCCGGCAAAGGGTTCATCCAGCAGGATGAATTTCGGCGCGGTCGCCAGGGCGCGGGCGATTTCCACGCGACGACGTTCACCACCGGACAAGCTCATGCCGAGGTTGTCGCGAATATGGTTGATGTGGAATTCCTGCAGCAGGCTTTCCAGCTCCTGGCGGCGGCCATCGCGATCGAGTTCCTTGCGGGTCTCGAGGATCGCCATGATGTTGTCGGCTACCGACAGTTTACGGAAGATCGACGCCTCCTGCGGAAGATAGCCGATACCTGCCCGTGCACGACCGTGCATGGGTTGGTGGCTGACGTCCAGGTCGTCGATCAATACGCGACCCTGGTCCGCCTGGACCAGCCCGACGATCATATAGAAGCAGGTGGTTTTGCCGGCACCGTTAGGACCGAGCAGGCCGACGATCTGGCCGCTGTCGATCGACAGGCTGACGTCGCGTACCACCTGGCGGCTTTTATAGGCCTTGGCCAGATGCTGGGCTTTCAGGGTTGCCATTACTCGGCCTTCTTCTTCGGCTGGATAACCATGTCGATGCGTGGGCGGGGTGCGGTGACCTTGTTTCCGTTGGCGCGACCGGCGTTAGCGATCTGCTTCACGGTGTCATAGGTGATTTTTTCACCTTCCGTGGAGTTGCCGTCCGGGCTCAGCACCTTGGCCTGGTCAATCAGTACGATGCGGTTCTGCTGGGCGTGATACTGGATAGTCTTGCCGTAGCCTTTCATGGGGCCTGTATCGGTAGCGGACTGCTTCTGCTCGAAATAAGCCAGGTTGCCGACCGAAGTCACCACATCGATATCGCCGGTCTTGGTACGAGTCAGGGTCACCGTGTTGCCGGTAATCTTCATCGAGCCTTGGGTGATGATCACGCCGCCGGTGTAGGTGGCGACACCTTGCTTGTCATCGAGCTGCGCATCGTCAGCCGAGATGTGGATCGGTTGCTGGCTATCGTTCGGCAGAGCCCAGGCGCTCACGCTTCCCAGTGCTGCGCCCAGACCGAGCAAAATAGGGAGAGTTTTAACGAGCCTCATACTGTCCTCTTACGTTCGATAGCAGGTGTATCCTGCTTTCTTTCAAATACGCTTTCATTCCCTTGCCAGTCGATACACCGCCAGCGCCGTCGATTCTAACGTCTTGCTCGGTCTGCGCATATTGCTTCTGTGGGAATACGGTCATGCGACTGCTGGTAATGATGGTGTCGCGGTTCTGCGCGTCTGTACGTGCGACGCGAACCGAGTCGATCAGTTCAACTTCGGTGCCGTCAGGGTTGACTTCGCCACGCTTGCTGGTCACGTGCCAGGGAAATTCGGTGCCGCGATACAGGTTCAGGTCCGGATTCGTCAGCAGGCTGACTTCGGAAGCCTTCAAGTGCTCGACCTTGTCCGATGTCATCTCATACTGCACCTTGCCGTCGGGCAGATACTGAATGCTGTAGGCATTGGTGGCGTAATAGTCGATAAGGCCTTCGTCAACCTGTGCAACAGGCTTGTCGAGAAAGCGCTCCGGGCTGATATTCCAGTAGCCCACCGCCAGGAGCAGCGCGGCGATGACCCCGAATAACAGGAAGTTGCGAATCTTTTTACTCAGCATATAACGCTCTATAGGTAGGCGGCGTGGGCCGCTTCAAGACTGCCTTGGGCACGCAGGATCAACTCGCAGAACTCGCGGGCGGCACCCTCGCCGCCACGGGCGGTGGTGATGCCATGGGCGTGTTCGCGGACAAACGCCGCGGCATTTGCGACGGCCATGCCCAGGCCCACCCGGCGAATCACCGGCAGGTCTGGCAGGTCGTCGCCCAGATAGGCGACTTGTTCATAGCTTAGGTTGAGTTGGCCAAGAAGCTCGTCCAGCACCACCAGTTTATCCTCGCGGCCCTGATACAGGTGAGGAATACCGAGGTTTTGTGCACGGCGTTCCACAACCGGTGTTTTTCGACCGCTGATAATTGCGGTTTGCACGCCCGCTGCCATCAGCATCTTGATGCCTTGGCCGTCGAGGGTGTTGAAGGTCTTGAATTCGCTGCCGTCTTCGAGGAAGTACAGGCGGCCATCGGTCAGCACGCCGTCAACGTCGAAAATCGCCAGCTTGATGTCTTTACCGCGTTGCAACAGGTCGCTGTTCATTTACATCACTCCTGCGCGCAGCAAGTCGCCAAGGTTAAGGGCCCCGATCGGCCGGTCATCGTCGTCGACCACGATAAGAGCACCTATGCGGTGATCTTCCATGATTTTCAACGCTTCGGCCGCGAGCATTTCGGCGCGCGCGGTCTTACCGTGAGGGGTCATCACTGCGTCGATGGTCGCGGTATGGATATCAATGGTGCGGTCCAGGGTGCGACGCAGGTCACCGTCGGTGAATATCCCTGCCAGTCGGCCATCGGTTTCGACGATGGCAGTCATGCCCAAGCCCTTGCGGGTCATTTCCATCAGCGCATCCCTGAGCAGGGTGCCGCGTGGAACGCTCGGCAGCTCGGCGCCGCGATGCATGACATTTTCCACTTTCAGCAGCAGGCGACGGCCCAGTGCGCCACCCGGATGGGAAAATGCGAAGTCCTCGGCCGTAAACCCGCGGGCCTCCAGCAGTGCCACCGCGAGGGCATCGCCCATTACCAGCGCGGCGGTAGTGGAGGAGGTGGGCGCCAGGTTCAGCGGGCAGGCCTCATGGGCTACGTGCACGTTCAGGTTGACGTCGGCGGCCTTGGCCAGCGTTGACTCAGGGTTGCCAGTGAGGCTGATCATCTGGATGCCCAGGCGCTTGATCAGCGGCAGCAGGGTCACGATTTCGTTGGTAGTACCGGAGTTGGACAGGGCGAGGATCACGTCGTCCTTGGTGATCATACCCATGTCGCCGTGGCTGGCTTCGGCCGGGTGCACGAAAAACGCGGTGGTCCCGGTGCTCGCCAGGGTCGCTGCGATCTTGTTGCCAATGTGGCCGGACTTGCCCATGCCGACCACCACAACGCGGCCCTTGCTGGCCAGAATCATCTCGCAGGCGCGCACGAAATCCGCGTCGATATGCGCCAGCAAGCCCTCTACGGCTTCAAGCTCAAGGCGTATGGTGCGTTGTGCGGATTGAATAAGGTCGCTGGATTGGCTCATGTCTGAAATCGTATAGCCTGACGAAAAGTCGGCGATTATAGCGGTAATGATCAATTCCCTCACGCAAGTTCGTCAGGCTTTGTGCGCGGAATAACTGAAAACCACCGTCGGTAACATAGCAAGCAACGTTTTTTCCCTGTCTCAAATCTGAACCAGCGCTGTTCCGGCCTTGGGGGCTCTGTACCAGCAGTGATATAGTTCGCCGCCAGTTCGGTCCGCCCAACCCATGTGCTCAACTATTGCGCATCTGTTGAAAACCAAAGTCGCACACATGGTGTCTGAGTGAAAGGCTGCATCCCAAGGAGATTAGATGAGTGCCGATAACGCCTACGCGGTCGAGCTGAAGGGTCTTACCTTCAAGCGCGGTACGCGCAGCATCTTCAATAACGTCGATATTCGCATTCCTCGCGGCAAGGTCACGGGCATCATGGGGCCTTCCGGTTGCGGCAAGACCACCCTGTTGCGCCTGATGGGCATGCAATTGCGCCCCAGTGCCGGGGAAGTGTGGGTCAACGGCCAGAACCTGCCAACGCTGTCGCGTAGCGATCTGTTCGATGCGCGCAAGCATATGGGCGTGCTATTTCAGAGCGGCGCGCTGTTCACCGACCTCGATGTGTTCGAAAACGTAGCCTTTCCGCTGCGGGTGCACACCCAGCTGTCCGATGAAATGATTCGTGACATCGTGTTGTTGAAACTGCAGGCCGTAGGGCTTCGCGGCGCCATCGACCTGATGCCGGACGAGTTGTCTGGCGGCATGAAGCGCCGTGTTGCCTTGGCGCGGGCGATTGCCCTCGACCCACAGATCCTCATGTATGACGAGCCATTCGTAGGTCAGGATCCGATCGCCATGGGCGTGTTGGTGCGCCTGATCCGCCTGCTCAACGATGCATTGGGGATCACCAGTATCGTGGTTTCCCACGACCTGGCCGAAACCGCGAGCATCGCCGACTACCTATATGTAGTGGGTGATGGTCAGGTGCTGGGGCAGGGTACGCCTGAAGAGTTGATGAACGCCGATAACCCGCGCATTCGCCAATTCATGACCGGCAACCCCGATGGCCCGGTGCCTTTTCACTTTCCGGCAGCGGACTACCGCTCAGATCTTCTGGGGAAGCGCTGATGCGCAAGACATCTCTTATCGAGAAGGTTCGCCTTTTCGGTCGCTCGGGCATCGACATCGTCGAAGTGCTGGGGCGTTCGACCATTTTCCTGTTTCACGCCTTGCTGGGGCGAGGCGGTATCGGCGGCGGCTTTGGCCTGCTGGTCAAGCAGCTGCACTCGGTGGGGGTGATGTCCCTGGTGATCATCGTGGTCTCCGGCGTATTCATCGGCATGGTGCTGGCGCTGCAGGGTTTCAATATCCTGTCCAGCTACGGCTCGGAGCAGGCGGTAGGGCAGATGGTGGCCCTGACCCTGTTGCGTGAGCTTGGCCCGGTGGTTACCGCCTTGTTGTTCGCAGGGCGTGCAGGATCGGCGCTGACCGCTGAAATCGGCAATATGAAATCCACTGAGCAGCTGTCCAGCCTGGAAATGATCGGCGTGGACCCGCTCAAGTACATTGTTGCCCCGCGCCTGTGGGCCGGCTTCATTTCCCTGCCACTGCTGGCAATGATCTTCAGCGTGGTGGGTATCTGGGGTGGTTCGTGGGTGGCGGTTGACTGGCTGGGCGTCTACGACGGCTCCTACTGGGCCAACATGCAAAACAGCGTGACCTTCACCGGTGACGTGCTCAACGGCATCATAAAGAGCATCGTCTTTGCCTTTGTGGTGACCTGGATTGCCGTATTCCAAGGCTATGACTGTGAGCCCACTTCAGAGGGGATCAGCCGTGCCACTACCAAGACCGTTGTATACGCTTCGTTGGCGGTACTGGGCCTTGACTTCATTTTGACCGCCTTGATGTTTGGAGATTTCTGATGCAAAACCGCACTGTGGAAATCGGTGTCGGCCTTTTCTTGCTGGCTGGCATCCTGGCTTTACTGTTGCTGGCCCTGCGAGTCAGTGGCCTTTCGGCCAGCCCTACCGCCGATACCTATAAACTTTACGCGTACTTCGACAATATCGCCGGTTTGACGGTCAGATCCAAAGTGACCATGGCCGGTGTCACCATCGGCAAGGTCACGGCAATCGATCTGGATCGCGACAGCTTTACCGGTCGGGTGACGATGCAACTGGACAAGAAGGTAGATAATCTGCCAACTGACTCCACTGCATCTATCCTCACTGCGGGTTTGCTGGGCGAGAAGTACATCGGGGTCAGCGTGGGGGGGGAAACAGCCCTGCTCAAGGATGGTTCGACCATCCACGACACACAGTCGTCGCTGGTGCTTGAAGACCTGATCGGGAAATTTTTGCTCAATACGGTCAATAAAGACGCTAAATGAGGAATCTGTTCATGATCTCTACCTTGCGACGTGGCCTGCTGGTACTGCTTGCAGCATTGCCGATGATGGCCAACGCGGCAGGTTCTGCCCACGATTTGGTGCAGGACACCACCAGCAAAATGCTGGCTGACCTCAAGGCTAATAAAGAACAGTACAAGCAAGACCCTTCCAAGTTCTATAACGCGCTCAACACGATCGTTGGCCCTGTGGTCGATGCTGAAGGCATCTCCAAAAGCATCATGACGGTCAAATATTCGCGCAAAGCTACGCCTGCGCAAATGCAGACGTTCCAGGAAAACTTCAAGAAGGGGCTGTTCCAGTTCTACGGTAACGCTCTGCTGGAATACAACAACCAGGGCATTATCGTTGATGCGCCCAAGGACGAGTCGGGCGACCGTGCCGAAGTCGGAATGAAAGTCTCCGGCAGCAATGGCGCCGTGTACCCTGTGTCCTACACCCTGACGAAAATCAACGGTGAGTGGAAACTGCGTAACGTTATCATCAACGGTATCAACATCGGCAAGCTGTTCCGTGATCAGTTCGCCGACGCGATGCAGCGCAATGGCAACGATCTGGACAAGACCATCAATGGTTGGGCCGGTGAAGTGGCCAAGGCCAAGGAAGAAACCGATAAAGCTGCCGGGAAGCCTGCGCAATGACCGAGTCGGCTGTTCGTATCGGCGACGCCGGCGAGCTGTTCCTCAGCGGCGTGCTGGATTACCGCACCGGGCCTGACCTGCGCAAGCAGGGCCAGGCGCTGATCAAGGCCAGTAAGGCGCCAGAGCTGGTGCTTGATTGCTCGGCGGTGACCAAGTCCAGCAGCGTCGGCCTGTCGTTGTTGCTGTGCTTCATGCGTGATGCCGAGGCGGCGAAAAAGCCGGTAAGCATCCGTGCGTTACCAGAAGACATGCGCGAAATTGCCGAAGTTTCCGGTTTGACCGAGCTGCTGGCGCATCCCTGATACACATTATTAAAGAAGCCCCCCGTCAGAGTCCTGCTATGCGGGGTTCGCAGGCGCGGGGCTTTTTTGTATGATGTGCGACCCGTGCGCACTGGGCGCCGATAGAGGTTGAGCATGCAGGCCCTAGAAGTTAAGAGCTTCCTTGAAGGAAAGCTGCCTGAAACGACTGTAGAAGTCGAAGGCGAAGGCTGCAATTTCCAGCTGAACGTGATTAGCGATGAACTGGCGGCATTGAGCCCGGTCAAGCGTCAGCAGCAGATCTATGCCCATTTGAACCCATGGATCACCGATGGCAGCATCCATGCGGTCACTATGAAATTTTTCAGCCGCGCGGCCTGGGCCGAGCGCACCTGAGCCCCCAAGGCGTCGAGATTCTTATGGATAAATTGATTATTACCGGCGGTGCCCGCCTTGATGGCGAGATTCGCATTTCCGGTGCGAAAAACTCCGCCTTGCCGATTCTGGCAGCGACCCTGCTGTGCGATGGCCCGGTGACTGTGGCCAACCTGCCGCACCTGCACGACATCACCACCATGATCGAGTTGTTCGGTCGCATGGGCATTGAGCCGGTGATCGACGAGAAGCTGGCCGTCGAAATCGACCCACGCACCATCAAGACCCTGGTCGCTCCGTACGAACTGGTGAAAACCATGCGTGCGTCGATCCTGGTGCTGGGCCCTATGGTTGCCCGTTTCGGCGAAGCCGAAGTAGCCTTGCCTGGCGGTTGCGCCATTGGTTCGCGTCCGGTCGACCTACACATCCGTGGCCTTGAGGCCATGGGCGCAGTCATCGACGTCGAAGGCGGCTACATCAAGGCCAAGGCGCCGGAAGGCGGCCTGCGCGGCGCGAACTTCTTCTTTGATACCGTCAGCGTCACCGGTACCGAGAACATCATGATGGCCGCTGCCCTGGCCAACGGTCGCAGCGTGTTGCAGAACGCCGCACGCGAGCCGGAAGTGGTCGACCTGGCCAACTTCCTCAACGCCATGGGCGCGAAGGTTTCCGGTGCTGGCACCGACACCATCACTATTGATGGTGTAGAGCGTCTGCACACCGCCACCTACAAAGTCATGCCTGACCGCATCGAGACCGGTACCTACCTGGTTGCCGCTGCCGTGACCGGTGGCCGTGTGAAGGTCAAGGACACCGATCCGACCATCCTGGAAGCCGTCCTGGAAAAACTCAAGGAAGCCGGCGCAGAGATCACCACCGGCGAAGACTGGATCGAGCTGAACATGCACGGCAAGCGGCCAAAAGCCGTCAACGTGCGTACCGCTCCGTACCCGGCGTTCCCGACCGACATGCAAGCGCAGTTCATCTCCTTGAACGCGATTGCCGAAGGCACCGGTGCCGTGATCGAGACCATCTTCGAAAACCGCTTCATGCACGTGTATGAACTGCACCGCATGGGCGCCAAGATCCAGGTCGAAGGCAACACCGCCATCGTCACCGGGATCGACAAGCTCAAGGGCGCGCCAGTAATGGCAACCGACCTGCGTGCCTCGGCCAGCCTGGTAATATCGGCACTGTGCGCCGAAGGTGACACCCTGATCGACCGCATCTACCACATAGACCGTGGTTACGAGTGCATCGAAGAGAAACTGCAGATGCTCGGCGCGAAGATTCGCCGCGTACCGGGCTAGTCCCTGTTTGTGGCGAGGGAGCTTGCTCCCGCTGGACTGCGTAGCAGTCCCGCTCTTCGAGGGCCGCTTCGCGTCCCAGCGGGAGCAAGCTCCCTCGCCACAGTTTGTTGTTGACTGGTTTGTTTCAAATCGAGGCTGTCATGGCCTCGATCTGTGTCTGGCGCCGTTTGCGACCGGACAGCAATAGCCTGATGAAGGACTGACATTTCCCATGTTGACCATCGCACTGTCCAAGGGCCGCATCCTTGACGACACGTTGCCGCTTCTGGCTGAAGCGGGCATCGTGCCGACCGAGAATCCGGACAAGAGCCGCAAGCTGATCATCCCCACGACCCAGGACGACGTGCGCCTGCTGATCGTGCGGGCTACCGACGTGCCGACCTACGTTGAACATGGCGCCGCCGACCTGGGTGTTGCCGGCAAGGATGTGCTGATGGAATACGGCGGCCAGGGCCTGTACGAGCCCCTGGACCTGCGCATCGCACTGTGCAAGCTGATGACCGCCGGCCGCGTCGGTGATGTCGAACCCAAGGGCCGCCTGCGGGTCGCCACCAAGTTCGTCAACGTTGCCAAGCGCTATTACGCCGAACAAGGCCGTCAGGTCGATATCATCAAGCTCTACGGCTCCATGGAGCTGGCACCGCTGATCGGCCTGGCGGACAAGATCATCGACGTGGTCGACACCGGCAACACCCTGCGCGCCAACGGTTTGGAGCCCCAGGATTTTATCGCTGACATCAGCTCCCGCCTGATCGTCAACAAAGCATCGATGAAGATGCAGCACGCCCGTATCCAGGCGTTGATCGACACCCTGCGCAAGGCAGTGGAGTCTCGACACCGCGGTTGACTCCCCCGCGTAGCTGAAGAGCTACGCCCGTCTATCCGCCTCATAGCCAGAATTCTCAGGTGCCCAAGCGGAAACGACTGCTAGTTTAGGGCGCCTGAGTTTTTGCCAATTCTATTGAGGCCCTCGCTATGACCACGTCCACTGCAATTGCCCGACTCAACGCTGCCGACCCGGATTTCGCCCATCATCTGGATCATCTGCTGAGCTGGGAAAGCGTGTCCGACGACTCGGTCAACCAGCGGGTGCTCGACATCATCAAGGCCGTGCGTGAGCGCGGTGATGCAGCGCTGGTGGACTTCACCCGCCAGTTCGACGGCCTGGACGTGCAGTCCATGGCTGACCTGATCCTGCCGCGTGAACGCCTGGAGCTGGCGCTGACGCGCATCACCGCACCGCAGCGCGAAGCCCTCGAAGTCGCTGCGGCGCGGGTACGCAGCTATCACGAAAAGCAGAAGCAGGACTCCTGGAGCTACACCGAGGCCGACGGCACTGTGCTGGGCCAGAAGGTCACGCCACTGGACCGCGCCGGTCTGTACGTGCCGGGCGGTAAGGCGTCGTATCCATCGTCGGTGTTGATGAATGCGATCCCGGCCAAAGTCGCAGGTGTGACCGAAGTGGTCATGGTGGTTCCAACCCCCCGTGGCGACATCAACGAGCTGGTGCTGGCTGCCGCCTGCATCGCCGGTGTGGACCGTGTGTTCACCATCGGTGGCGCCCAGGCCGTCGCAGCGCTGGCTTATGGCACCGAAAGCGTGCCGAAGGTCGACAAAGTGGTCGGCCCCGGCAATATCTACGTCGCCACCGCCAAACGCCATGTGTTCGGCCAGGTCGGTATCGACATGATTGCCGGTCCTTCCGAAATCCTCGTGGTGTGTGACGGCCAGACCGACCCGGACTGGATCGCCATGGACCTGTTCTCCCAGGCGGAGCACGATGAAGACGCCCAGGCGATCCTGGTCAGCCCCGATGCCGAGTTCCTCGACAAGGTCGCCGCCAGCATCAATAAGCTGCTGCCGACCATGGAGCGTGCCGAGATCATCGAGAAGTCGATCAACGGCCGTGGTGCGCTGATTCTGGTGCGTGACATGGAGCAGGCCATTGAAGTGGCCAATCGCATCGCACCGGAGCACCTTGAGCTGTCCGTAGCGGACCCACAGGCCTGGTTGCCATCGATCCGTCACGCTGGGGCGATCTTCATGGGCCGTCACACCAGCGAAGCCCTGGGTGACTATTGCGCCGGCCCCAATCACGTGTTGCCAACCTCCGGTACTGCGCGTTTCTCGTCGCCGCTGGGGGTGTACGACTTCCAGAAGCGCTCGTCGATTATCTTCTGCTCGCCACAAGGCGCTTCCGAACTGGGCAAGACCGCCTCGGTGCTGGCCCGTGGTGAATCCCTCAGCGCGCACGCACGCAGCGCTGAATACCGCATCGTCAAGGGAGAGTAAGGCATGAGCAAATTCTGGAGCCCTTTCGTCAAAGACCTGGTGCCTTACGTACCCGGTGAGCAACCGAAGCTGACCAAGCTGGTCAAGCTCAACACCAACGAAAACCCCTACGGCCCATCGCCCAAGGCGCTGGCGGCAATGCAGGCCGAGTTGAACGACAACTTGCGCCTGTACCCGGACCCCAACAGCGACCTGCTCAAGCAGGCCGTGGCCAGGTATTACGGGATCGATGCCGGCAAGGTGTTCCTCGGCAACGGTTCCGACGAAGTCTTGGCGCACATCTTCCATGGTCTGTTCCAGCACGATCTGCCGCTGCTGTTCCCGGATATCAGCTACAGCTTCTACCCGGTGTACTGCGGCCTGTACGGCATCACGTTCGACGCGGTGCCACTGGACCAACAGTTCCAGATTCGGGCCACTGACTATGCCAGGCCCAACGGCGGGATCATCTTCCCCAACCCTAACGCGCCCACCGGCTGCGTACTGGCGCTGGACGCGGTGGAGCAGATCCTCAAGGCCAGCCCGGATTCGGTGGTGGTGGTCGATGAAGCCTATATCGACTTCGGCGGCGAAACTGCCATCAGCCTGGTAGACCGTTACCCGAACCTGCTGGTGACCCAGACCCTGTCCAAATCGCGCTCACTGGCCGGTTTGCGTGTGGGCCTGGCCGTGGGCCACCCAGACCTGATCGAAGCGCTGGAGCGGGTCAAGAACAGCTTCAACTCCTACCCGTTGGATCGGTTGGCGATTGTTGGCGCGGCGGCCGCGTTTGACGACCGTGAATATTTCGAGAAAACCTGTCAGTGGGTGATCGACAGCCGCAACCAGGTCGTCGCGCAATTGCAGGGCAAGGGGTTTGAGGTATTGCCGTCGGCAGCGAACTTCATCTTTGCGCGTCACCCGCGGCATGACGCTGCAGGACTGGCCGCCAAGTTGCGTGAGCAAGGGGTGATCGTGCGGCACTTCAAGCAGGAGCGGATTGCTCAGTTCCTGCGCATCAGCATCGGGACGCCGGAGCAGAACCAGGCGCTGATCGACGGGCTCGGCGAGCTCTGACAGACGCTGAAAATCAAATGTGGGAGCTGGCTTGCCTGCGATGACGGTGTAACAGTCGACCTATCTGTCGTTTGATACACCGTCATCGCAGGCAAGCCAGCTCCCACACTGATTTGCGTTTAGTCAGTTACAGCAGCGGCTCATCCGGCTTCTTGTTCTTCCAGCCGTCATTGCCCGGCAGCAGCAAGTTCAAACCAATTGCCACCACCGCACACAGGGCGATGCCCTTGAGGCCGAAATCATCCGGGCCGGTGCCGGTACCGACCAGCACACCGCCAATCCCGAACACCAGCGTTACCGACACAATCACCAGGTTGCGCGCCTCGCCCAGGTCGATCTTGTGGCGAATCAGCGTGTTCATCCCCACCGCGGCAATCGAGCCGAACAGCAGGCACAAAATCCCGCCCATCACCGGCACCGGGATACTCTGCAGCAGTGCGCCGAACTTGCCGATGAATGCCAGGCTGATGGCAAACACTGCCGCCCAGGTCATGATTTTCGGGTTGTAGTTCTTGGTCAGCATCACGGCGCCGGTCACTTCGGCGTAGGTGGTGTTTGGCGGGCCGCCAAACATGCCGGCAGCCGTGGTGGCGATACCGTCACCCAGCAGCGTGCGATGCAGGCCAGGCTTTTTCAGGTAGTCGCGGCCGGTCACGCTGCCTACCGCAATCACACCACCGATATGCTCGATCGCCGGGGCCAGTGCTACCGGGACGATAAACAGGATGGCCTGCCAGTTGAACTCCGGCGCGGTGAAGTGGGGCAGTGCGAACCACGGCGCAGCGGCGATTTTCGCCGTGTCGACCACACCAAAGTAGAACGACATGGCAAAACCCACCAGCACGCCGGAAATGATCGGCACCAGGCGGAAAATGCCCTTGCCGAACACCGCCACGATCAAGGTGGTGAGCAGCGCTGGCATCGAAATCAGCATCGCCGTCTGGTAGTGGATCAGCTCTGCACCGTCGCCGGACTTGCCCATGGCCATGTTGGCGGCAATCGGCGCCATGGCCAGGCCGATCGAGATGATCACCGGGCCGATCACCACGGGCGGCAGCAGCCGGTCGATAAAACCGGTGCCCTTGACCTTCACGGCCAGGCCCAGGAACGTATAGACGAAACCTGCTGCCATCACCCCGCCCATGGTCGCTGCGAGGCCGAACTGGCCCTTGGCGAGAATGATCGGGGTGATGAACGCGAAGCTCGATGCCAAAAATACCGGCACCTGCCGCCCTGTCACCACCTGGAATAGCAACGTGCCAAGGCCTGCGGTAAACAGCGCGACGTTTGGATCAAGACCTGTGATCAGCGGCATCAACACCAACGCGCCAAATGCTACGAAGAGCATTTGTGCGCCAGACAGGATCTGGCGCCAAAGCGGGTCGTTGAATTCATCCTGCATGTTCACGCGTCCTTCTGCTTGGTGCCGAAGATCTTGTCACCGGCATCGCCCAGGCCCGGGATGATGTAGCCGTGTTCATTCAGGCGCTCATCGATGGATGCGGTGTAGATCTGTACATCCGGATGGGCCTTCTCGACGGCGGCGATGCCTTCGGGCGCGGCCACCAGCACCATGGCGCGGATGTCACGGCAACCGGCTTTTTTCAGCAGGTCGATGGTGGCTACCATGGAACTGCCGGTGGCGAGCATCGGGTCGATGATCATGGCCAGGCGCTCGTTGATTTCCGGGACGAGTTTTTCCAGGTAGGTGTGGGCCTGCAGCGTTTCTTCATTGCGGGCCACGCCCACGGCGCTGACCTTGGCGCCCGGAATCAGGCTGAGTACACCTTCAAGCATGCCGATACCGGCGCGCAGGATCGGTACCACGGTAATTTTCTTACCGGCGATTTTCTCCACTTGTACGGGACCGGCCCAACCGGGGATCTCGTAGGTTTCCAGGGGCAAATCCTTGGTGGCTTCGTAAGTGAGCAACGCTCCGACTTCCTGAGCAAGCTCACGGAAGTTCTTCGTGCTAATGTCGGCACGGCGCATAAGGCCGAGTTTGTGTCGGATCAGCGGGTGGCGGATCTCGCGAGTGGGCATAGGAAAGGCTCCGGCGGCGGGCAAAAAAACCGGCCTAGATTAATCTATCCGAGGGTGTTGTCCTATAGACATCAAGTACGTTAGTCCATAAAGGCTTGATTGGAGCGCACGAGAAGCGTACCTTCGCCCGCTTTTCTTGCCACAGCACCCCCTTGGAGAGCGCCATGTCTGCTGATCTCGAGCATATCCGTCAAATCATGCACGAGGCTGACTGCCTGTACACCGAAGCGCAAGTCGAAGCAGCGATCGCCAAGGTCGGCGCGCACATTACTCGTGAAATGGCCGACACCAACCCGGTGGTCTTCTGCGTGATGAACGGTGGCCTGATCTTCGCCGGCAAATTGCTGACTCACCTGCAGTTCCCATTGGAAGCCTCTTACCTGCATGCCACCCGCTATCGCAATGAAACCAGCGGCGGCGACTTGTTCTGGAAGGCCAAGCCGGAAGTGTCTTTCATCGACCGTGATGTGCTGATCATCGATGACATTCTCGATGAGGGTCACACCCTGGGGGCGATCATCGACTTCTGCAAACATGCCGGCGCACGCAAAGTGCACACCGCCGTACTGATCGACAAAGACCACGACCGCAAGGCTCGTCCTGAGCTCAAAGCCGATTTCGTCGGATTGCCGTGCGTTGACCGTTATATCTTCGGGTATGGCATGGACTACAAGGGCTACTGGCGTAACGCCAATGGCATCTACGCCGTTAAAGGGATGTAATCGATGGCCCGCTTTCTTGATCAGACCTTATTTGCAGAGTTGGCCGAGAAAGCGGGCGATAGCCCCCGTGGCCGATACCACCATAATTTCCACCAGATGGAGGAGCCGTGTCATCGCCTCGCGGTGGCGCTGCAGCCGAGTACCTATGTGCCGCCTCATCGGCACTTGAGCGCCGACAAGGCCGAGACTTTGCTGGTGCTTCAGGGGCGCCTCGGTCTGCTGATATTCACCGATGCGGGTGAAGTGATCGCCAAACGCGTGATGCAGGCGGGTGGCGAGTGCGCAGGCGTCGATCTGCCACCGGGAGTGTTTCATGGCCTGGTGGTGCTGGAGCCTGACACGGTGATGTTCGAATGCAAGGCCGGGCCTTATCGACCGGTGGGTGAGGGCGAACTGGCTGATTGGGCACCGCGAGAAGGTGATGCAGGTGTGGCTGACTACCAGCGCTGGATGCTTGCTCAGTTCGACTGAACACTGACATCCAAATGTGGGCGTCTGTAGGAGCGAGCTTGCTCGCGAAAAACGTCAACGATAACGCGTGCTTCCTGAATAAACGCGGCGCCTTTGAGCTTTTCACGAGCAAGCTCGCTCCTACAGGTATTAGGGCGAGCCCCCTCCCACATCCGGCGTCGCGCAGGTAGACTTCAAACCCCGTGTAAATGTCTGCAGGCTGGAGTCGGTAATGCGTAAAGATAAGAAACAGGTGATTGGCGACGAAATCGGTGACGACCAGATCAAGTTGTTCCTGGACTTCGAGCCGGTTGATGCGACGTCGCCGTCCCTGCACAAACTGATCAAGGCCTATCGCGGCCTGCGTATCGACGACTTCGAGCGTTTCCTGGGCTTTTTCAAAGAAGCAGGCCTGGACCTGGACGGCAAGGACGAGCATGGCCAGACCTTCGTCGACCTGATCAAGGACCAGCGCAACGCCGCCGAGTACATCGAACTGATCGACAACGCCCGCGGCTGATTGTCCGAGCAAAAAAACGCCCCGGCTTCAGAGTCCGGGGCGTTTTGCTTTTAACGGTAGGAGCGAGCTTGCTCGCGAAGAACCTGAGAGCGGCGCCTTAATCCACTTGCGCCGCGTTATCGTTGACGTTTTTCGCGAGCGAGCTCGCTCCTACAGGTTCCACCAGCTCCAGGCTGATGTTGTTCTGCGTGTTGATCTTGCGATACAGCTCGGCGTCCGTCTCCAGCACTTTCTCGCGCGCCGGGAAGATCTCGTGCAGCTTGGTGGCCCATTCACCGGCGGCTTTCTGCGGGAAGCAGCGCTCGATCAGCTCCAGCATGATCGAGACGGTGACCGAAGCACCAGGAGACGCGCCCAGCAGCGCCGCAAGCGAACCGTCCTTGGCAGCAACCAGTTCGGTGCCGAACTGCAGCACGCCGCCTTTCTTCGGATCTTTCTTGATGATTTGCACGCGCTGGCCGGCCACTTCCAGGCGCCAGTCTTCGGCTTTCGCCTCGGGGTAGAAGCGACGCAGGGATTCCAGGCGCTGTTCCATGGACTGGCGCACTTCGCTGACCAGGTACTTGGTCAGGTCCATGTTGTCGCGGGCCACGGCCAGCATCGGGCCGATGTTGCCGGCGCGAATCGACATCGGCAGGTCAAGGAACGAGCCGTGTTTGAGGAACTTGGTGGTGAAACCGGCGTATGGCCCGAACAGCAGGGATTTCTTGCCATCCACTACGCGGGTGTCCAGGTGCGGCACGGACATCGGCGGCGAGCCCACGGCAGCCTGGCTGTAGACCTTGGCCTGGTGCTGCTTGACCACTTCCGGGTTGTCGCAACGCAGCCACTGGCCGCTCACCGGGAAGCCGCCGAAGCCTTTGCTCTCTTCGATGCCCGAGGCCTGCAGCAATGGCAGCGCCGCACCGCCAGCGCCGAGGAATACGAACTTGGCATCGACGTCGCGGCTGTTACCGCTATTGACGTCCTTGATGCTCACGGTCCAGCCCGCGCCGTTGCGCTTGAGGCCGGTCACGCGTTTGCAGTACTTGACCTGGGCGTCCGGCGAGCTGGTCAGGTGGCTGAGCAACTGATTGGTCAGGGCGCCAAAGTTGACGTCTGTGCCGTTCATCACACGGGTGGCGGCGATTTTTTCATCGAGCGGGCGGCCCGGCATCATCAGCGGCATCCACTCGGCCATTTCGCTGCGGTCTTCGGTGTAGTGCATGTCCGAAAACGCGTGGTGCTGGCTGAGGGTCTCAAAGCGCTTCTTGAGGAAGGACACGCCTTTGTCGCCCTGCACGAAGCTCAGGTGGGGCACCGGGCTGATGAACGACCTGGACGAGCCAAAGGTGCCCTTCTTGGTCAGGTAAGCCCAGAACTGCTTCGACACCTCGAACTGGGTGTTGATGTGCACGGCTTTCTTGATGTCGATGGAGCCATCGGCGGCCTGCGGCGTGTAGTTCAGCTCACACAGCCCGGCGTGGCCGGTACCGGCGTTGTTCCACGGGTTGGAACTCTCCGCGGCACCCGAATCCATCAGCTCAACGACTTCCAGCGTGAGGCCGGGGTCGAGCTCTTTGAGCAGTACGGCCAGGGTGGCACTCATGATGCCGGCCCCTACCAGTACTACGTCGACTGCTTCGTTATGCGCCATTTAACGCGTCTCCAAAATCTGCAGCACCAAATTGACGGCATGGCTGCCAGGAGTGATGGGGCGGTTCACGTGTTGCCCCAGGTTACCCATGGCCAGGATCGCCATGTCCGATTCGCAATTCTTTGCAACTTCAGCACACGCTTCCTGCCGGGCTAATCTGCCTATGAACGCATTCATGGGCGCCTGTGGCAATTCGACTTATGGTCAAAGCGTGCGATTCGTGCAACCAATCCGTAGCGGACAGGCTCAAGCTCCGGTTTTTGAGGAAGGCTCGATCCTGTGTAATTGGGCTGACCCAGACGCTGATGGTGCTTGTACAAACGCCAAACTATTCATTTGCTCGCCACACTCTTGTGAAGTTGTGAAAACCCGTTTTTTCACGCTCTTTTGAAGACGTGAACCTCAAAAAAGGGCTGCCCCAGCCTGGCACCTGGCCCGTAAACCTCTGCCGACACGCGGCGAAACGGGCAAACAACTCAAGTGGCCGAGCGCAATGGCAGCTCTGGCAGATTCGATAAAAGACGGGGTGGTTTGCAAAGGAAATAGCAAGCACGCCAGCTTCACTCGATCTGTGTGGGCGGCTCTCTGTGGGCGATTTTGGGGGCTAATGCCTGGGCATTAACGATGCTGCGGGGCCCGATCAGGAGACGTCCTTATAATCGGGGGGAGATTGTAGCGAAGAACGCCAAGGAAATGGGCGTGTTTTATGACTTTTATTCGGGTCCCGGTCAGGAGGCCAACGCTTGCCGGTGTCGTGGGCGAAAAACCTTTGGGCTGACCCGGGCGCTGGCCGGCAGTGGGCGGTGCATCCAGCCCAGGTGAGTCTCGGTCACTTCCACCCAGCCTTCACCGACGGGCGGCAGGCTGCACTGCTTGAAGGCCAGACAATGACCGTGGGCATCAAGCAGGGCAAAGTGGCGATGACGAGCGTGGGACATGAACAGGGTCTTGAGAAGGCGCATGGCGGTGTACCTGGTGTGTTACATGCTTGAAGGTTGCCAGTGTGGCATGACACTGGGGTGACGAATTTATGCGAATTTGTAATTTGCGCAGGGGCTTCAGCCGCCGTTCAGGATCGCTGGTGAGTGGTGCGCGTGCACCGTTATACTGGCGTCCTGTCTGCACCTAGTCCTGGAGAAATGCGTATGTTGCAACGCCTGTTGTTCGGTTTGATCACTGTGACCAGTTTGACCCTTGTCGGCTGCGCCAACAGCCCGCAACAACTCAGCCCGCAACCTAAAGTCACCGCGCAGTTGGCGGCGGTAGGCCACGGCCAGCCGGTATCGGTACGCGTGGTTGACGGTCGCCCGTCGCCAACCCTGGGTTCGCGTGGCGGCCTGTATCCTGAGACCGCGTTGATTTCGGTGAACGGCCAGGATGTGCTGCCCAAGTTGCAGGCCCAGGCTGAAGCCGCTGTGCGTTTGCTGGGCTTTACGCCGACCAACTCGCCAGGCGTGCCGCAACTGACCGTGACCCTGGCCGAGCTGAAATACCAGTCGCCCAAAGACGGCCTGTATGTGACCGAGGCTTCCATCGGCGCTACCTTCAAGTCTGACGTCAGTGCCGGTACCCGCCGCTACAGTGGCCGCTACGCAGCCTCGCTCAACCAGCGGTTCGGCATGTCGCCCAACCAGGAAACCAACACCAAGCTGGTCAGCGACGTGCTCAGTGATGCCTTGACCCGCCTGTTCAAGGACCCAAGCATCGGTCAACTGCTCAGCGCGCAATAAGCCGCTCACAAAAAACCGGGCTCATCGCTGAGCCCGGTTTTTTTGTGCCCGTGGTTTTTGTCATGCGGCCGTATCGACATAAAAGTCCAGCATGCTCACACCGGTGAGCAGATCCAGCTCCGGCAGATCGGCATGCTGGTGCCCGCCGAGGGCGCAATACACCAGCCAATGGCGGTCCTGAACGTTGAACGCGAGACTGCCGATCAGCGCCTCCTGTTCCTCGCTCTGGGCGATCAAATACAGCCGATCCTGGTTTTGCGCATGCAACATGACAAGCTCCTCAAGCGTCGAAGGGCAACAGAGTGGCTTGTTAAGGTGACGTTCAGGTGACGGCGTAAATTACTGGATACATTAGCCGTCAATGGGGAAGGAGCATTAAATGCGCAGGAGGCGACTGTCGTTCAGGTGTGTACCTGGACTGATACCCGAAGACTGATTTACCGAGGTTTGCGATGGCGCTGCCCGCACTGCTCATTAATATTGTTGCCCTGTTGGTTGCCTGCTCGGGCGCCTGGGTGTTGTTCATCACCCGTCTGCATGCACAGCGTGCGATAGCTGACCTGGCCCTGCGCAGCGAAGAGCGCGCTATCGACCAACCGATGCTGTTTCTGGATACACGCACCGAACGGGCGCATCGCCTGGCGTACCGCGTCGGGTTCGCCTGCCTTGGCTTGGCCCTGGCCATCTCCTGGCTCAGCACCCGCTTATAATTCCACTGCGAAACCAAATGTGGGAGCGGGCTTGCCCGCGAAGGCGGTGTATCAGCCACTGAATCTTTAACTGAACCAACGCTATCGCAGGCAAGCCAGCTCCCACACTGGCCATGTACTGCCCGCAGAGTCAGCGCCTGCCACATATCCCCTGTGGGCTCACTATTACAGGGGGATCCCAGCCTTGACTCGGTATTGGTTGCGTACCGGCGTCGCATACTGCACCACCAGATAAGGCCGGTGCTCCGCCGGGCACTCGTTCAAGCGCCGCTCCCATTCCGCCTTCGCCTTGGCCAGCTCATCGGCCGGGAACACGTCCGCCGCCTTGGGCACCTGCAATTGCGGGTCGGCATCACTCCACTGCGCGTACGCCAGGTAGTGCACCGGAAACAAGCGGTAGCCACCGAGGATCTGCCGGTCCATTTCCGCGGCCAGCAGCTTGGTGTCTTCGAAACGCTCGGTGATCGGCGGCGCAAAGTTCACGTGCACTCGGCCTTTATAGCCGGTAATGCCCAAGGCAATGCTCACATCATCCTCTCCCGGTGCCTTGGTGTAGGTGCCGGTGGTGGCGCGGATATACAGCTCGCGGGCCTTGGCGGCATCGCAGGGGTCGTACTCGTAGCTGATGGACACAGGCGTCAGGTTCAACGACTGGATGACCTCGGCAAATGGCTCGTCCTTGCGGCTGACGTGGAACATCTTGAGGATCGCCGATTCGGTACGGTCATCGCCATCCTTGGCCCGGCCTTCAGCCTGGGCAATCCAGATCGACTGGCAGTCGTTGCGGATCGAATGGTTGATGTAGGCCGACAGCAAGTTGTAAGCCGCCATCTTCTCCTTTCGCCCGGTGATCGAACGGTGCACGATGAAGCTCTTGTTCAAGCGCATCAGGTCGCTGACAAACGGCTTTTGCAGCAGGTTGTCGCCGATGGCGATGCGCGGCGTCGGCAGGCCGGCGTGGTACACGGCGTAGTTGACGAAGGCCGGGTCCATCACGATGTCGCGGTGGTTGGCCAGGAACAGGTAGGCGGTGCCGGATTTCAGTTGCTCGACGCCGGTATAGGTCACGCCGTCGGTCGCCCGGTCAATGGTGTGGTCAACGTAGTACTCGACCTTGTCCTGCAGCGTGGCCACGGTGGTGACGCCAGCGAACTCGCGGCGCAGTTTGCGCGCAATCATTGGCTTGAGCAGCCAGCCCAGGGCGCCTGCAAAGCGCGGGAAGCGGAAGTGGGTCAGGATGTCCAGAAAGGCCTTGTCACTGAACAGGCGCGCCAGCACTGCCGGGACTTCGCTGTCGTTGTAAGGTCGGATGGTATCGAATTCGCCCATCATGCTCTCTTGTTAGAAACGGCTAGGGTAAGTAAAAGGAAATGTCAGGGTGCGGTCCGAATAAGGGGCCGGCCAAGAATAGCCCTGTAAATAGACCGGCGATTATACGCACAAGTCACCTAGGAGACTGCGATGCTCGAAACTGCGCTGTACGATTGTCCTTATTGTGGCGAAGCGGTCGAGACGACGGTGGATTTGTCTGGCGGGGACCAGACCTATATAGAAGACTGCCAAGTGTGTTGCCGGCCGATCACGTTCGACCTGCAAGTTGATGGTGAAGAGTGGATGCTTGAAACCCGCAGCGAAAATGAATAATGCGCAGCGAGAACGAATAAAAAGGTACGCCCATGCAGCGAATCTACGAACCGGAAAATCTGATGGAGGGCGAGTTGTTGCAGCAGATGCTTGCCAGTGAAGGTATCGAGGCGCACCTGGTGGGGCGCCATTTGCTCGGCGGCACGGGCGAGTTGCCGATATTCGGCTTGCTGGGGCTGGAGGTCGACAACGACCAGGCCGCCTGCGCCCGCGAACTGATCACCGCCTATATCGGCGCCCAACCCTTGCCCGGCGACGAACCCGACAGCTTCCCTGACGTGTTGGTCTGTTAGGCTGTCGGTCGGTTTACCCAAGAGTCGTGTTGCCCCATGTGTGGACGTTATGCCCTGTTTCGCTGGAACCCTGCCTTTGCTGCCTTGCCCGGCTTCCCCGCCGACCAGCAGGCCCAGTGGAACATCTCCCCGAATGATTCGGTGCTGATCCAGCGCCTGAGCGAGGGCCAACTCACCCTGGCGCGTGCCCGTTGGGGCCTCACACCGCCCTGGCTGACAGACCTGTCGCGCACCCCGGCCCACGCTCGCGCAGAAACCCTGGCCGAACAACCGATGTTTCGTGAAGCCTTCCGCTTGCGCCGTTGCCTGCTGCCCGCCAATGGCTTTTATGAGTGGCGCGGCACCCAGCGCAAGCGCCCGTACTGGCTCACGCCGGGGGAGGGCTCCACGTTGTTCTTTGCCGCAGTGTGGGAAGCGTATCCGGTGCAGGAGCAGGTGTGGCTGAGCACGGCGGTGGTTACCCAAGCGGCGCAAAGTCAGCGGCGGCCATTGATCCTGGACGCGGCAGGGCAGGCCGCCTGGCTCGACCCCGAGACTCCGCTGCAGGTGCTACAGGGCCTGCTGGCGGCTGAGCCTGCCGTGCTGCGCGAGCGGGTGCTGGCCAATATGGTCAACGATCCGAAGCTCAATGGGCCGGAGTGCCTGACCCCGGCATGAGCTTTGTCCGTCGAGCCGCGTTCGGATGTATCTTAAATTCAGCGGTTAAACGTCCAGGGTATCTGGCGCAGATACAAATGACCGCCTACGATACGCGCCATGTTTTCAGGGAGCGTGTTCATGAAGAAGTCATTGGTGGTAAGTGGTTTGGTTGCAGCAATGCTGCTGGCGGGTTGCCAGTCGGTCAATACCACCAGCGGCGGCGCCGTTGGGGTAGAGCGCAAGCAGTACATGTTCAGCATGCTGTCGAGTCAGGAAGTCGACCAGATGTATGCCCAGTCTTATCAGCAGACCCTGGGTGAAGCCAGCAGCAAAGGGGTGCTGGACAAGACCAGCGCCAACGCCAAGCGCGTGCAGGCCATTGCCAAGCGCCTGATCGCCCAGGCTCCGACTTTCCGCGCGGATGCGGCCCAGTGGAACTGGGACGTGAACCTGATCAAAAGCGATGAGATGAACGCCAACTGCGGGCCAGGCGGCAAGATCCTGGTGTACAGCGGCTTGATCGACAACCTCAAGCTCACCGATGACGAGCTGGCTGCCGTGATGGGTCATGAAATCGCCCACGCACTGCGTGAACACGGCCGCGAAGCCATGTCCAAGGCCTACGGTATCCAGATGGCCAAGCAGGGCGCCGGGGCAATATTCGGTCTCGGCCAGGACAGCCTGGCACTGGCCGATACCGTGGCCAACTACGGCATGACCTTGCCCAACAGCCGCAGCAACGAAAACGAAGCCGACCTGATCGGCCTGGAGCTGGCGGCCCGCGCTGGCTACAACCCGAACGCGGCCATCACGTTGTGGAACAAGATGGCCAAGGCTTCGGAAGGCGCACCGCCGGAATTCATGAGCACGCACCCGGCTTCGGACAGCCGCATCGCGTCCTTGCAGGCGGCGATTCCGAAGGTGATGCCGCTCTACCAGCAGGCCAAGAAGTCCTGATCGACGCCGTGTAGGAGCGAGCTTGCTCGCGAAAAACGTCAACGATAACGCGTGTTGCCTGAATAAACGCGGCGCCGGTGAGTTTTTCGCGAGCAAGCTCGCTCCTACAGGCATCAGGGCAAACCATCTTCCGTGTTTGCCTTAGATCCAGCCGCTGCTCTGCATGGCCTTGTACACTGCAATAATCGCCAGCACGAAGAACGCCGTAGCCGCCAAGCGACGAATCAAGGTCAGCGGCAGTTTCTCCGCGGCAAAATTCCCCGCCAGCACCACCGGCACGTTGGCAATCAACATGCCCAGGGTGGTACCGATAATCACCAGCCACAGTTCCGGGTATTGCGCCGCCAGCATCACCGTGGCGATCTGGGTTTTGTCACCGATTTCGGCGAGGAAGAACGCAATCAAGGTGGTCAGGAAGGGCCCGAACTTACGGGTGGTACTGGCTTCGTCATCATCGAGTTTGTCCGGCACCAGGGTCCAAAGCGCCGTGGCGCAGAAGCTCGCGGCGAGGATCCAGTGCAGCACCGCATCCGAGAAGAAACTCCCGAACCAGGCGCCCACGGCACCGGCCGCCGCATGGTTGGCCAGGGTCGCGGCAACGATGCCGGCGATGATCGGCCAGGGCTTGCGAAAGCGGGCAGCAAGGATGAGTGCGAGCAGTTGCGTCTTGTCGCCGATTTCGGCCAAGGCAACGATTGCGGTAGGAACGAGTAGTGAATCCAGCATCAGGTAGTTTCCAGGGGCGGGTCGACACGGCTATGACACGTACAGCCTTCCCGCCCCGGGTAAGGTGTGCGTGTCATAGGTCTTGTCAAACCCCGGTCCGTCTGTGCGGACTCCTGGGTCGCATACGCCATGGTCTGCTGACCAAGTATGTTGACGTATGCCGGACGAGCATGGGCTCGTGGGAGACTACTCCCCTAGGACGCTGCGGATTCTGCCTAGGCAAAATCCATTCGGCAAGCGTTCTTTTTCAAACGTCCGTCAGGGGCGCTTGGCGCGGTAAACGCGAAAACCATTGCCTTCGGCCTTGATTGCGCAGATGCCCAAATGCTCTTCGATCAGTGGCTGGTACTTCAGGAAGCTATTGGCAACCAGGCGAAGTTCGCCACCTTTTGCCAGGTGTTTCGCTGCTTTTCGCAGCAGGTTCTCCGTGGCGAAATAATCGGTGTGCACGCCGACATGGAACGGCGGGTTGCTCAAAATCGCGTTTAAACCCATGGGCGCCGCGTCGATTCCGTCGCCGGTCAACACGTCGGCTTCCAGGCCGTTCGCTGCCAGCGTCAGGCGGCTGCTGGCAGCGGCGAAGGCGTCCACATCCAGCATTGTCACGGTGTTATGCGGGTAGCGGCGTTTGACCGCAGCCCCCAGTACGCCAGCGCCGCAACCGAAATCGAGCAGGTTGCCGCTGGGCAGCTTGTCCAAGTGCTCCAGCAACAACTCGGTGCCGCGGTCCAGGCGGCCATGGCTGAACACCCCTGGCAAGCTCACTACCTTCAGCGGGCCTTCTGCCAGAGGTACGTCGAAGACCTGCGCCAGGCTCTCAAGCTCCACGGCTTGCGGCGCGTTAGCGACAGTGACCTGCCATAGTTGGCAATGCCGTGCGCTATCGAGCTTGCGCGGTTTGCCGAACGGAACCATCTGCTTGGCGGCACTTTCGATACCCCCCTTTTTCTCGCCCACCAGAAACAGCTCGACGCCAGGCAGGCGCGCGGCCACGGCGTTGAGCAGGTAGTCGGTGAGGTCTTTGGACTTGGGCAGGAAAATCACCGCCGCATCAAAGGCGCGCTCGGGCACTGTCACGCCAAACTGGCTGCGTTCGGCGAAGCGCGCATCGAGCGCCGCCTGGTCACCGGCATGCCAGCACCAGCCGTGGGCATTGGGCAGGCGCCCAAGCAAATCGTCGGCAGGCAAACCTACGAGCAGCAGGTTGCCTTGAAAAAGTTCGGCCTGTCGAAGCAGTACTTCACTGCGCGGATCCATAGTCTGCTCCTTGAAAAGGGGCGCAGTTTATCAACTGACGACGCGCAGCGGGGCGCCGTTGAAAAAGCCCTGGGCGTTTTCCGTGAGCTGGCCAACGATACGCTGCCGTGCTTCGCGACTGCCCCAGGCGTTATGGGGCGTGACGATCAAGCGTGGAATGTCTCCCGCCAGCAGCGGGTTGCCATTGACTGGCGGCTCGACACTCAGCACATCAGTTGCCGCGCCGCCAAGGTGACCACTTCGCAGCGCGTCGGCCAGGGCCTGTTCATTGATCAAACCACCGCGCGCAGTATTGACCACAAATGCGCCGGGCTTGAGCAAGGCCAGTTCACGGGCGCCGATAAAGTCGCGGGTGTGTTCATTGAGTGGGCAATGCAGGGTCAGCGCATCGACCTGGGTCAGCAATTCGTCCAGCGGCACACGGTCGGCGCGGGCAGGGCGCCCAGGTATCGCGCCGAGCATCACGCGCATGCCGAACGCTTCGGCCAGGCGTGCCACGGCACTGCCCAATTCACCATGGCCGAGCAGGCCGAGGGTTTTGCCTTCCAGTTCGACGATCGGATGGTCCAGCAGGCAAAACTGTTTGGCATGCTGCCATTTGCCAGCGGCCACATCCTGTTGGTAATCCTTCAAGCGCGTGGCGAGGTTGAGCAACAGCATGATCGTATGTTGCGCCACCGACGGCGTGCCGTAACCCTGGCAGTTGCTCACGGTAATCCCCTGGGCGCGGGCCGCTTCAAGGTCGATATTGTTGGTGCCGGTGGCCGACACCAGGATCAGCTTGAGCTCGGGGCAGGCCGCCAGGGTTTGGGCCGTGAGCGGGATTTTGTTGCTGATGGCGACTTGGGCGCCCTGCAAGCGCTCCAGCACATTCTCGGGCGTGGTCTGTTCAAACAACTGCAGCTGGCTGAAGCAGCCATGCAAACCGCTGAGGTCGAGGTCGCCCAAGTCCAGGGAAGGGTGGTCGAGGAAGACGGCGCGGCGATTGTTCATGATCAACTGTACCTTTTGCGACGAGGTTCGAAGGCGTAATCTGCCGAGCCTATCAGATGAAATAATCAGTTACTTAATGGAGTGAGCATGTACGTCGCCGAGTTTTTGACCGTAGCCTTGATTCACTTGTTGGCAGTGGCGAGCCCCGGCCCGGATTTCGCCGTGGTGGTGCGTGAAAGCGTGACCCATGGCCGCCGTGCTGGAACCTGGACGGCCTTGGGCGTCGGTTCGGCGATTTTCCTGCATGTGGGTTACTCGTTGCTGGGTATCGGCTTGATCGTGTCCCAGTCCATTGTGTTGTTCAATGCGTTGAAGTGGGCCGCAGCCGCGTACCTGCTTTACATTGGCTTCAAGGCCCTGCGCGCCCAGCCGGCCAAGCCTGCGGCCGAGGGCGAGTTGCACCGTGAAGCGGGCGAGCGCACCCCACGCGGCGCGTTTACCGCAGGTTTTGTGACCAATGGCTTGAACCCCAAGGCCACGCTGTTCTTTCTGTCGCTGTTCACCGTAGTGATCAACCCGCACACGCCGCTGGCAGTGCAGGCCGGTTATGGGGTGTACCTGGCGGTGGCGACTGCGTTGTGGTTTTGCCTAGTGGCCATGTTGTTCAGCCAGCAGCGCGTGCGCGCCGGGTTTGCAAAGATGGGTCATTGGTTTGATCGGACCATGGGCGCGGTGTTGATTGCCATCGGGGTGAAACTGGCCTTTACCAGCATGAAATAATCATTTTTCTCAAGTGAGCACAATCCAGATGTGGGAGCGGGCTTGCTCGCGAATGCGGTGCTTCAGTCAAAGATATACCGGCTGACACTCCGCATTCGCGAGCAAGCCCGCTCCCACATTGGGTCTCATTAGGTCCTCGGTAATGGCGTAACGCTAGCATTTACTGGCCCCTGCAAATCATTCCTTTGGCTGATTTGGCTGAAACATAAGCGCTCTACAGTGCAGGTCTTCAAGCCAAGACCGTGCAGTCATTAAAGGGATTCTTATGTTGCAGACCCGTGTTATCCCGCCCGCCGAAGGTGCGTACCAATACCCGCTGTTGATCAAGCGCCTGTTGATGTCCGGGACTCGCTACGAGAAAACCCGGGAAATTATCTATCGCGACAAGCTGCGCTACAGCTACCCGACGCTGATCGAGCGCGTCGCTCGCCTGGCCAATGTGCTGACCGAAGCCGGGGTCAAGGCCGGTGACACGGTGGCGGTGATGGACTGGGACAGCCACCGTTACCTGGAGTGTATGTTCGCCATCCCGATGATCGGCGCGGTGATTCACACTATCAACGTGCGTCTGTCGCCAGAACAGATTCTGTACACCATGAACCACGCCGAAGACCGCTTTGTGCTGGTCAACAGTGAGTTCGTGGGGCTCTACCAGGCGATTGCCGGGCAGCTCACTACCGTCGACAAGACCTTATTGATTACCGATGGTGACACCCACACCGCCGAGCTGCCCAACCTGGTAGGTGAGTACGAAACCCTGCTGGCCGCCGCCAGCCCCACCTATGACTTCAAGGACTTCGACGAAAACTCGGTCGCCACCACCTTCTACACCACCGGCACCACCGGCAACCCCAAGGGCGTGTACTTCACCCATCGGCAACTGGTGCTGCACACCATTGGCGTAGCGACCATCATGGGCAGCGTCGACAGCGTGCGGCTGCTGGGCACCAACGACGTGTACATGCCGATCACGCCGATGTTCCACGTACACGCCTGGGGCTTGCCGTATGTGGCGACCATGCTCGGGCTGAAACAGGTGTACCCCGGCCGCTACGACCCGGAATACCTGGTGGAACTGTGGCGCAAGGAGAAGGTGACGTTCTCCCACTGTGTGCCGACCATTCTGCAAATGGTGCTCAACGCCAAGGCTGCGCAGAACGTGGATTTCGGCGGTTGGAAAATCGTCATCGGCGGCAGCGCCCTGAACCGTTCGCTGTACGAAGCCGCCAAGGCCCGAGGCATTCAACTGACCGCTGCATATGGCATGTCCGAGACCGGGCCGCTGGTATCCTGCGCTCACCTCAATGATGAGTTGATGGCTGGCAGCGAAGATGAGCGCACCACCTACCGCATCAAGGCCGGTGTCCCGGGGCCGTTGGTCGAAGCGGCAATCATGGACACCGACGGTCGTTTTCTGCCCGCCGATGGCGAAACCCAGGGCGAACTGGTGCTGCGCGCGCCGTGGCTGACCGAGGGTTACTACAACGAGCCGCACAAGGGCGCCGAGCTATGGGCCGGTGGCTGGTTGCACACCGGTGATGTGGCTACGCTGGATGCCTTCGGCGTGATTGATATCCGTGATCGCATCAAGGATGTGATCAAGACCGGCGGCGAATGGATCTCCTCCCTGGCCCTCGAAGATCTGGTCAGCCGTCACCCCGCCGTACGGGAAGTGGCGGTGGTAGGCATCGCCGATCCGCAATGGGGCGAGCGCCCCTTCGCCTTGTTGGTGGTGCGTGAAGGGCATGTGATCGATGCGCGAGAGCTCAAGGAACACCTCAAGCCTTTTGTCGAGCTGGGCCATTTGAGCAAGTGGGCGATCCCGAGCCAGATCGCCGTTGTTACTGAAATTCCCAAGACCAGCGTCGGCAAGCTCGACAAGAAACGTATCCGTGTCGACATCATCGAATGGCAGGCCAACAACAGCACGTTCCTGTCCACGCTCTAAACCCTCTCGCCGCGCCCGTTCGGGCGCGGCAATGCTCTATATCAAGCCTTTACTTGTGATTTGCCGAATTTCAGCCATCCTTCCCGCGTCGACCTTCGTCGGCGTGGCGAAAGGGTTGTGGCAGACAGGTTGGTGATGCAAATCACACTTTAGAGGGATCAAGCACTACCCCCCTCTGGCTATAGTCCCTTTCAGAGTTTTTCGCGGATGTTGCGCTTCGAGCCATGGAGGCTCGGTGGCGATGCGGCATTGGAATCG
The DNA here is from genome assembly GCF_016405475.1 of Pseudomonas sp. MF6767. NCBI lineage: Bacteria > Pseudomonadati > Pseudomonadota > Gammaproteobacteria > Pseudomonadales > Pseudomonadaceae > Pseudomonas > Pseudomonas sp. MF6767. Next base: position 255,956 of record NZ_JAEKCY010000007.1, read on the forward strand.
TTGTATCCCGGCCGTTACATCTGAAGAAAGGGCTCACTGCCATAACAATAAAATATGCACATGGAGTAGCGTCGATGACCTCAGTAAACCAGTTCTGGCGCCGGGCAAGACTGCCCCTGGCCGTCAGCCTCGCTTCTACGCTCGCCGGGCCGGCATTCGGCGTCAGTTTCAACATTGGTGAAATCGAAGGGAGCTTTGACTCGTCGCTTTCCGTGGGGGCGAGCTGGTCCACGGCCAAGCCCAATCGTGACCTGATCGGTGCCAACAACGGCGGCAAGGGCCTGTCCCAGACCTCCGATGACGGGCACTTGAACTTCAAGCGCGGCGAAACGTTCTCGAAGATCTTCAAGGGCATCCACGACCTGGAACTGAAGTACGGCGACACCGGTGTGTTTGTGCGGGGCAAGTACTGGTACGACTTCGAACTCAAGGACGAAAGCCGTCCGTTCAAGGACATCAGCGACAACAACCGCAAGGAAGGCGCCAAGTCTTCGGGCGGGCAGATTCTCGATGCATTCGTCTACCACAACTACTCGATTGCCGATGCGCCGGGTTCCGTGCGTTTTGGTAAGCAGGTCGTGAGCTGGGGCGAAAGTACCTTCATCGGCGGCGGCATCAACTCCATCAACCCGATCGACGTGTCGGCGTTTCGTCGTCCGGGGGCCGAGATCAAGGAAGGCTTGATCCCGGTGAACATGTTCTACGTGTCCCAGTCGCTCACCGACAACCTGTCGGCCGAGGCGTTTTACCAACTGGAGTGGGACCAGACCGTGACCGATAACTGCGGCACGTTCTTCTCGCAGCCGGACGTGATCTCCGATGGTTGCAGCAACAACCTGCGGGTACTGAACAAGCGTTCCACCATTCCTGCTGCCGCCCTGCCGACTCTGGGTGCCTTGGGTGTGGACGTGAACAGCGAAGGCGTACTGGTGCGTCGTGGTCCGGACCGTGATGCACGCGACAGCGGCCAGTTCGGCGTCGCTATGCGCTACAACTTCGAACCGCTGGATACCGAATTCGGCGCCTACTTCATGAACTACCACAGCCGTGCGCCGATCTTCAGTGCGCAGGGCGCGCCATCGGCGGCCTACACGCGTCCGCTGGGGCCACTGGGGGCCTTGCGGCCGTTGATCGTGGCGGGTAGCTCGAACTACTTCGTCGAGTACCCGGAAGATATTCGCCTCTACGGCCTGAGCTTCTCCACCACCTTGCCTACCGGCACCGCCTGGAGCGGTGAGTTGAGCTACCGTCCGAATGCGCCGGTGCAGTTGAGCACCACTGACATTCTGTTCGCCGGCGTCACGCCGATCCCCGGCTTTGGCAATGCGTCCGTGCTCAAGGGCACGCCAGGCCAAGACCTGCACGGCTACAACCGCAAGGAAGTCACCCAGTTCCAGACCACTTTCACGCACTTCTTCGACCAGGTCATGGGCGCCAGCCGCCTCACCACCGTCGGTGAAATCGGCGTGACCCACGTGGGTGGCCTGGAAAGCAAATCCCAGGCTCGTTACGGCCGCGATCCGGTGTTCGGCCCAGGCACGCTGCCAGGTGGGTTCTGCAACGCCCTCAACAACTCCACCGCCAACGGCGCCGGCTTGCCCAACGCTGCTGGCCTGAACACCAATTGCAATAACGACGGCTATACCACCGCAACGTCATGGGGCTACCGCGCCCGTGCCATCTGGGAATACCCGGACGTGTTCGCAGGCGTGAACCTCAAGCCCAACGTGGCCTGGTCCCACGACGTCAAAGGTTACTCGCCAGGCCCTGGCGGCAACTTTGAAGAAGGTCGCAAGGCGGTCAGCCTGGGCCTGGATGCCGAATACCAGAACACCTACACCGCGAGCCTGGCGTATACCAACTTCTTTGGTGGCAAGTTCAGCACCGTGGATGACCGCGACTTTGTCGCCTTGAGCTTCGGCGCCAACTTCTAAGCACACTCTTTTCAAGTGGCATGTATTCAGGAAGACCAGAGCATGAAAATAACAAAAAGTCTGTTGCACGTGGGTGTGCTTGGGCTGTCGATCCTGGCGAGTAACGTCATGGCGGCAGTCTCGGCAGATGAAGCCGCCAAGCTCGGCACGACCCTGACCCCGATGGGCGCCGAGATGGCCGGTAACGCGGCCGGCACCATTCCTAAATGGTCGCCATTGCCGACCAATGCCGGCGCGGTGGACGCCCGTGGTTTCCTCGCCAACCCGTATGCCAGCGAGCAACCGCAGTTCACCATCACTGCGCAGAACGTCGAGCAGTACAAAGACAAGCTGGCCCCCGGGCAATACGCGATGTTCAAGCGTTACCCGGACAGCTTCAAGATGCCGGTGTACCCGACCCATCGCGGCGCCACCGTGCCGGCCGAGGTGTTTGCCTCGATCAAGAAAAACGCCACCACCACCAACCTGGTGTCCGGCGGCAACGGCCTGGAAAACTTCGAAACCGCCGTCCCGTTCCCTATTCCCAAGAGCGGCGTCGAGGTTATCTGGAACCACATCACCCGTTACCGCGGCGGCAGCGTGACCCGCCTGGTTACCCAGGCCACCCCGCAAACCAACGGTTCCTATAGCCTGGTGTACTTCCGCGACCAGTTCGTGTTCCGCGACAAGATGAAGGACTTCGATCCGAAAAACCCAGGCAACGTGCTGTTCTACTTCAAGCAGCAAGTGACTGCGCCAGCGCGCCTGGCCGGTGGTGTACTGCTGGTGCACGAAACCCTGGACCAGGTCAAAGAGCCGCGTTCGGCCTGGGTCTACAACGCCGGGCAGCGCCGTGTGCGTCGGGCGCCGCAAGTGTCCTATGACGGGCCGGGTACTGCCGCCGATGGCCTGCGCACCTCCGATAACCTCGACATGTACAACGGTGCGCCGGACCGCTACGACTGGAAGCTGGAAGGCAAGAAAGAGATGTACATCGCCTCCAACAGCTACAAGGTCGACGATCCCAAGCTCAAGTACGCCGACATCATCAAGGCTGGCCACATCAACCAGGACCTGGCTCGCTACGAGCTGCGCCGGGTCTGGCACGTGGTCGCCACCTTGAAGGAAGGCCAGCGCCACATCTACGCCAAGCGTGACTTCTACATCGACGAAGACACCTGGCAAGCAGCGGTGATCGACCACTACGACGGTCGCGGCCAACTGTGGCGCGTTGCCGAAGCACATGCCGAGAACTACTACGACAAGCAAGTGCCGTGGTACGCCCTGGAAACCCTCTACGACCTGCAGTCCGGCCGCTACCTGGCCCTGGGCATGAAGAACGAAGAGAAGCAGGCCTATGACTTCGGCTTCACCGCCAGCACCAGCGACTTCACCCCAGCGGCCCTGCGCCAGGACGGCGTTCGCTAACTGATCGCTCCCACGCTCTGCGTGGGAGCGCTTCCCGTGACGCTCTGCGTCACGCCTCAAAAGTCGACGCGCAGCGTCGAAGTCTGTATTCCTACGCAGAGCGTGGGAACGATCATTCCTGGATGGGCGCGTTGTTTTTGAGCGCTTCGCGAGCAAGCTCGCTCCTACTTCTTTCCAGGAGGCTGGACGGGATATTTCTTGTCGCAGTTCTTTTTCAGCCATTTGTTGCAAAGATCTACAATCCCGCCGCTTTTACCGCTAGTCTGCGGACATCTGCAATGCCGACAACAGCCTTCTACAAGAGCCCGGCGATGACTGATCTGTCCCGAACCCATGGGCCTGCCAGTGTGGTGATGCCGACCCTGGAAGGCCGCTTCTACCGGCCCCCGCTGCCTGACGGCTACGTGCTGCGCCCGCGCCTGTGCGAACGGCTGAATGCGGGCCTTGATGGGCGACTGTTGCTGGTCAGCGCGCCTGCGGGGTTTGGCAAGAGTTCGTTGGCGGTGGAGTTCTGCCAGGGCTTGCCTGCCCAGTGGCAAAGCCTGTGGTTGGGCCTGAGCCCTCGGGATAGCGACCCCGGCCGTTTCCTGGAGCGGCTGCTCGACGGCTTGCAACAGTATTTCCCGCAACTCGGCGCCCAATCCCTGGGGTTGCTGAAAATGCGCCAGCGTCACCAACCCTTTGCTTTCGAAGAATGGCTCGATGGCCTGCTCGACGAACTGGCAGTGCACCTGTCTGCACGTTCGCCGTTATTGCTGGTGCTGGATGACTATCACCTGGCCCAAGGCCCGGTGCTGGATCGCTGCCTGCAGTTTTTTCTCAATCATTTGCCTGATGGCCTGGTGGTGCTGGTCACCAGCCGGCAGCGTCCGGACTGGCACCTGGCACGCCTGCGCCTGTCGCGGCACCTGTTGGAACTGCATGAGCAAGACCTGCGCCTGACCCATGACGAGTCCCTGGCGGTGCTGGATGGACACGGCAATGCATTGCGCGGCGAGGCGTTGGAAAACCTGATCCGCCGTAGCGAGGGCTGGGTCGCCGGCCTGCGCTTTTGGCTGTTGGCGGCCTCCGAAGCCGGCAGTGAGAGCGCCTTGCCGCAAAGCCTGCACGGTGGCGAGGGGCTGATTCGCGATTACCTGCTCGAAGAAGTCATCGACTGCCTGCCTGCGGAGGTACAAGCGTTCCTGTACGACACCGCACCTCAGGAGCGCTTTTGCAGCGAACTATGCGACGCCGTCCGCGAGGCCCATGACAGCGCAGAAATCCTGCGCTATTTGCAGGCTCATCAAGTGTTCCTGGTGCCGTTGGACGAGCAAGGCCATTGGTACCGCTACCACCACTTGTTCTCCGACCTGCTGCGCACCCGCCGCGAGAAAAGCGCCACCTTGCCGCCGGCCAGTTTGCACTTGCGCGCCTGTCGCTGGTTTAACGCCCAGGGCTTGATCGACGAGGCGGTGGAGCAGGCGCTGCGGGCCGGGCATCTGGATGTGGCAGCGAACCTGGTGCAGAACCTGTCCGAAGAGCAGCTGCTGGCAGAGCAGAATGTGGGCATGCTGTTGCGTTGGAAGATGGATTTGCCCGACAGCCTGCTGATCAGCACGCCACGTTTGATCGTGCTGTATAGCTGGGCGTTGGGGCTGGCGTGCCAATTGGATGCGGCACAGGAGCTGTCCAGTTACCTCAGCCGCTTCCTGCCGGCCCCGTCGGCCACCGCGCAAAAATCCATGTTGGCCCAGTGGTTGGCGCTGAGCGGGATTATTGCCCGTGGGCGTGGGGACCGTGAGCTGACCCAGCGCTATTGCCAAGAGGCGTTGGAAAGCCTGCCGCAAAAGCGTTACGGCCAGCGCCTGATGTGCCTTTCGACCCTGTCCAACCTGGCGATCGTCGATGCCGACCTGTGGCGCGCCCGTGGCCTGAACCGCGAATCGTTGGAACTGGCGCAGCGCGTCGGTAACCCCTTGTTTGAAGCCTTGGCCCATTACGACCGGGCCCGGGTGCTGCAGGCGCGGGGGGAGATCCTGCGTTCCCTGGATGAAGTCCGCCAGGGCCTTGAGCGCCTGCATGGGCTGGCGCCCCAGCGCCTGTATGCCGTGCGCGCACGCCTGTCGCTGTACGAAGGCTACCTGCTGCTGGTGCGTTACCAGCCCGAGGCCGGCCTGGCGCGTTTGCGCGCCGGCCTGGCCGAGGCCCGTGCCTGCCGCGATATCAGCGTGCTGATCGGGCACTGCGTCATCGCCAGCTTCGAAGGGCGGCGTAGGGAGTTTGCCCATGCTTTTGCCGAACTGGCCGAGGCCGAGCGCTTGATGCACATCTGGGATGTGCCGCCGATCTATTACCTGGCGATGATCACCCTGATCAAATGCGAGTTGTGGCTGGCCCAGGGGCGCACTGACCTGGCCGACGCCTGGCTGGCCCGCCTGGGGCAGACCTACAACGGCGAGCACGCCGCGGCCGCCCCCGAGTTTCATCCGCACCTGCCGCAACATATCGAGCTGCAACAAGCTGCGCTCGATGCCACGCGCCATCAGCCCGACAGCGCGCTGCAACGCCTGGAAGCGTTGGCCCAACAGGCCCATGACAGTGGGCGCCAAATGATTGCCCTGATGGCGCTGGTCCAGCAGGTGCAGTTACTTCTGGATAATGGCCTGGAAGCCAAGGCCCGGCCGGTATTCGCCCGTGCCCTGGAAGCCGGTTCGGGCGGTGCGTTGCAGCCGTTTCAACGGTTGTTGGAGGGTTATCCGCAGTGGATGCGCGATCAGTTGGGCAAGGATTCCCATGGACTGCTCAATCAGAGCTTGCTGGCGTTGCTGCCCCAAGCCAGCGCAGTTGAAGCCACACCTCAACAGGAAACCCTCAGCACCCGAGAGCTGGCGGTGCTGCAACTGATTGCCCAAGGCTGTTCAAACCAGGAAATCAGCAACCAGCTGTTCATCTCCCTGCACACGGTGAAGACCCACGCCAGCCATATCAACAGCAAGCTCGGCGTGGAGCGTCGTACCCAGGCGGTGGCGCGGGCCAAGGCCATGGGGTTGTTGGCCTGAGCCCTGGGTTTATGGCGTGGTCGGGCAGCCTTTGAGTGAGGTGTCGACGGTCTGATTGATCAGCGCCGCGAAACGCTTGAGGTTGTTCTGATGCGCCACCACCAAATCGTCGATGCTCGGCCCGGCGGGTGATTGCAAGGTGGTGCGGCAGGTCAAGGCCGGGCGATCGCCATTGACTTGCCTCACGCGCCAGCGCACATCGAGCAATGCGTACTGCCCCGGTACCGAGTCAAACCGCTGCACGTCTACGCGCAAAGCCACGGCTTGCCGGGCATTGCTGTTGGCTAATTGATCCACCAAGGCGCTCCTCAGTTCATCGGCGAGGGTGGCGGCCCACCACTGGGTTTCAAGAATCGCCAGGCCGCTGTCGCCCTGGCGGATCACGATCTGCGCGCGGTCGACCTGAGGCGGCACGCTGATGCTCTCAATGCGCACACCGCCGGCCTCTGCTCGCGTACTCGGGCTCAAGTGCGCCGGGGTCAGGGTATGAAAAGCGATGGGTTCACTGCGGCAGGCACCGAGCAGCAGCAGGGTGCTCAGCAACGTGATCTTCAACGGCAATGTCATGGCGGCTCCAATGGTCATTTGCGGGGTGGCCCTTGCAGGTCCGTCGGTGCGGCGTTATCGGGGCGGCCGCGAATCAGCGACTCCGGATGCCGGCCCAGGTAATCCGAAAGCTCGCGCAGGGAGCGCGACATGCGCCCCAACTCGTCGAGGGTCTGGGTCAGTTGTTCACGCTGCGGCGAGTCTTCGGCCAGGGTTGAACTGGCCGATTGCAGGGTCTTGCTCACGTCGGCCAAGGTCGTCTGCACACCCGGCAGCGTCTTGGCGTTGAATTGCGCCAGGCCCTTGCGCAGTTCGACCAGGCTGGCGTCGAGGTTGCCGGCAATGCGCTCGACAGGCAGTTGGCTGATCTTGTTGACGATGCCTTCGAACTTCTCTTGCAGTTGTTCCAGGTTGCCCGGGATCGTGGGGATGCCCACGGGGCGCTGGTTCGGGTCGAACGCGACTTTCTCGGCCTTGGGGTAGAAGTCCAGGGCGATGTACAGCTGGCCAGTCAGCAAGTTACCGCTGCGGGCCTGGGCGCGCAGGCCGTTTTCGATGAAGGTGCCGATCAGGCGTACGCCGGCTGCCTCATCGTCAGGGTTATTGTTCATGGCCTTGAGCAACTTGGTGTGGGCCTCGCCGAGCAGTTGCGGGTAGATCACGATGCCGACATTGACCGGGAAAGTGCGTTTCTTCGCATCGAAATCCAGGTTGATCGATACAACCCTGCCGAACTCGACGCCGAGGAACTCCACCGGCGCGTCGACTTTCAGCCCACGCAGGGCCTGATCGAAGCGCAGGACCATGTATTGCCCCTTGCCGTTGGGCGGGGCGAGGGCGCTTTGCTGGTCTTCGAACAAGTCAAAGCTGCGACTTTCTTCGGCCGGTTTGTCATTGGGGTTGTAGGGCGGCGCCTGGAAGGCGATCCCGCCCATCAACATGGAGGACAAGGATTCGGTTTTCAGCGCGAAGCCATTGGCACCGACGCTCAAGTCGACGCCGCTGGCATTCCAGAAACGCGTGTTCTCAGTGATGTACACATCATTGGGCGCATGCACGAAGATTTCGACATTCACGCCCTTGCCCTCGTTGTCCAGCTCATAGGCCACTACCTGGCCCACCGGGATCTTGCGGTAATAGACGGGGGAGCCGATATCCAGGGAGCCCAAGGCCTGGGTGTGCAGGGTGAAGCGCTTGCCCGGCTCGCCGTAGGTGATGGGCGGCGGGTTTTCCAAGCCGGTGAAGTGTTTGGCGCGAGTCTCGGACTGGCCAATGTCTGCGCCGATGTAGTCGCCGGACAACAACGTGTCGATGCCCGACACGCCGCCTGCGCCGATGCGCGGGCGCACCACCCAGAATTTTGAATCTTCGCGGGTGAAACTTTCGGCCTGTTTGACCAGCTCGACGGTGGCATTGACGCTTTTCTGGTCATCACTCAGGGCCACGGCGGTTACCTGGCCGATCACCACGTTGCGGTATTTGACCTCGGTTTTGTTGGCAACCAGCCCGCTGCCGGTCTTGAAGTTGAGGACGATGGTCGGCCCTTGTTGCATGACGCTGTGAATCACCAGCGAGATCCCCACCAGTACGGCGACAATCGGCACGATCCAGACCAGCGAGACACTGAAACGACGCGTCTTGATCACGGGTTGCCCCGCAGGGGTGTCAGCCTTGGATGAGCTCATCCGAGGTCTCCTCGTTATGTGGATTTTCCCAGATTAGCCGGGGATCAAAACTCATGGCCGCCAGCATCGTAAACACGACCACCAGGCCAAAAAACAGAATGCCCAGGCGCGGTTCGATCGTGCCTAGGGCTTGAAACTTCACCAGCGCGGCCACCAGGGCAACCACGATGACATCGAGCATCGACCAGTAGCCGATCAGTTCGATAAACCGAAACAGCTTTGAACGCTCCTTGCGCGCCCACTGGCTATTACGCTGCACGGTGACCAGCAGCAGCCCCAGCGACAGGAACTTGATACCCGGCACGGCAATGCTGGCGATGAAAATGATCAGCGCAATGTCCCAGGCGCCATGCTGCCAGAACTCCAGCACGCCACTCATGATGGTGCTGTCTGCGCCCGAGCCGAGCATGGTGGTGTTCATCACCGGCAGTAAGTTGGCCGGGACATAAAAGGCGAGGGCGGTGAGCATGTAGGCCCAGGTTCGGGTCAGGGACTGCACCTTGCGCCGATGCAGTGCGGCGCCACAGCGATCGCACTCGGTGGGCTCAAGGCGCATGTCGCAGGGCTGGCCGCAGGTATGGCACAGGCACAGGTTCAGCTCGCGGGCGGTGGGCGGTGAATTCATACGGTGTCCCACAGGTCGCGTACATCGCGCCCGGCAATGCGGATCAGCAACAGGCTCAGGGCGGCCAAGGCGAACAGGCCGGTGCCAGGGATCACATCCAGCATGCCGGCCAGCTTGAAGACCGCGACCATCGCGCCCAGCAGGCACACCTCCAGCATGCTCCAGGGCCGGAGTGCTTCGAGCCAGCGCATGCACAGCTTGAATGCCGGCGAGCGCTTGCCGGCCAACGCGAAACTCAGCACCCAGATCAGCAACAGCAGCTGAAACACCGGCGCGATAATGATGGAAATCGCCGCGACCAAAGCAATGAACGTAATCGGCCCCAGGCTCAATGCAACGACTGAATCCCAGAGCGTCGCGCTGTTTTTCAAGCCCTGCAGGCTGATGCTCATCACCGGATAAAAGTTCGCAAAGGTCCACAGCACTGCGGCGGTCACCGTCAGGGCGAGGCGTTGCTGCACCGACAGGCCGTTATAGCGCTGCAGCACGCCAAAACAACGCACACACAGGGCTTTTTGATGTTTGGCGAGCGTGACTTTCTCGTACACGCAGTCGCAGTGTTCGCAGATGATCTGTTGATTCGCCATGGGTGTTGCTCCAAATGCGACTGACTGCAGCGGTGGACTTAATGGCGCTTGTGTAGCTTAGCAGCGGATATACCGCGCAATCGACTCCTTCCAGAGCAGGTGCAAGCTACACCATACTGCACTTGGAACGCGCCAGAGAGCTTGCAGGACACCCATGACTATTGAAAAACAACCGTTGATTCGCGAAACCTTTCCCGTCGGCCCGTTGCAGTGCAACTGCACCATCATTGGCGACCCGATCACTAAAAAAGCCATCGTAGTCGACCCCGGTGGCAATCACGAGTTGATCCTGGCGCGCCTTGATGCGCTGGGCCTGAAGGTGGTGAGCATTATCCACACCCATGCTCACCTCGATCATTTCCTCGCCTCCGGTCAATTGAAAGAAAAGACCGGCGCCACGCTGCATCTGCACAAAGATGATCAATTTCTATGGGACAACCTGGAAATGCAATGCCAGATGTTTCGCGTGCCCTACGTCCCGGTACCGTCGCCGGATCGCTGGCTGGAGCATGACGAAGAACTGGCCTGCGGCTGTGGCGTAGCCTTGCACACCCCAGGGCATACGCCGGGCTCGATGAGTTTCTGGTTCGCCGACGCCAAGCTGTTGATCGCCGGCGATACCTTGTTTCGTCGCGGCGTAGGGCGCACGGACTTATGGGGTGGCGACCAAGCGACGATCGTGCGGTCGATCAAGCAGCGCTTGTATACGCTGGACGAGGGCGCGACGGTGGTCACTGGGCATGGGCCGGATACGTTGCTGGGCGATGAGATGCGGGAGAATCCTTTCGTGCGTGCGTGATGGGTTGTCGGCTCTGATACAAACCGGTACAGACACACAGACACAGGCCCGAGCCAAAGACAGCTATGCTTTACGCTCCCCTCCACGGAATTTTTGCCGTTTGTCGCGTTCCAAACTCGGCACAGGTCCATTGCCAATGTCCTCTGCATCACAGAATGCAAAAGTAGGAGCTTCCTTCATGTTCACTCCGCGTCGTCTGCTTGTTGTCGCTACCGCCGTAGCCCTGTTGTCTGGCTGCGCCTCACCTAACCCTTATGACGGCAGCCAGGGACAGGCCAGCAATGGTTCCGAAAGCGGCATGAGCAAAACCGCCAAGTACGGCGGCCTCGGTGCGCTGGCTGGTGCATTGGCCGGTGCGGCCATCGACCATAACAACCGTGGCAAGGGCGCGCTGATTGGCGCAGTCGTTGCGGGTGCCGGTGCGGCGGGCTATGGCTACTACGCCGACCAGCAAGAGAAAAAACTGCGTGAAAGCATGGCGAACACCGGGGTCGAGGTGCAGCGCCAGGGTGACCAGATCAAGCTGATCATGCCGGGCAACATTACCTTCGCCACCAACTCGGACGCGATCTCCAGCAGCTTCTACCAGCCGCTGAACAACCTGGCCAACTCTCTCAAGCAGTTCAACCAGAACACCATCCAGATCGTTGGCTACACCGACAGCACCGGTAGCCGCCAACTGAATATGGACCTGTCCCAGCGCCGTGCGCAGAGCGTGGCCAACTACCTGACCTCCCAAGGCGTTAATGGTGCCAACCTGAGCGCACGCGGTGCCGGCCCGGATAACCCGATTGCCAGCAACGCCGACGTGAATGGCCGTGCGCAGAACCGTCGCGTCGAAGTCAACCTCGGCCCGATCCCTGGCCAGCAATACGGCCAGCCTGGTCAGCAGCAGGCGCCACAGCAGAACAACCAGTTCCAGGGCAATCCGTACCAGCAATACCAGTAAACCCTGGGCACTAAAAAGGGCGCCGTGCAGTCAATGCACGGCGCCCTTTTTTGATCGTTCTCACGCTCTGCGTGGGAATGCCCGCTCGGACGCTCCGCGTCCCACTGATGGCGCAAAAGTCGAGGCTTGTGCGGTGACGCGGAGCGTCACGGGATGCGTTCCCACGCAGAGCGTGGGAACGATCATTG